>JBJTGN010000292.1:0-3400 GCA_046093905.1 Actinomycetota bacterium | reverse complement strand
GGACATTCGGCGGACCATCGGGTGACGGGAGCCGTCGCTTCCTCCGGAGTCCCGTACCCACACTGCAATCTAGCCGCCCCCGAAGGGACGGCTCGCATGCGTGAGCGGGTGACGGGAATCGAACCCGCGTATTCAGCTTGGGAAGCTGATTTTCTGTGCTGCTGTGCGGCGAACACGTACGAGACGGTCGATACCGAGCAGTAGAGCTGCGCTTGCACCCCATAGCGGGTAGATCACTGCCAGGACAATTGCGACAACTCCCACTTTTCGGTACGTGCTCTCATCTGCTGGTCGTCGGGGCACGCCGATTGTCCCCTTGCGTCGACGGCGTAGCCACATCACAGTGGCTGTCACGATGCTCCAGATCGTGAGGACGCACACAAGTGTCAAGAAGATTCTGTTGACGAGCCCGAACTGCGTCCCCATGTGAGTCTGCACACCCAACTCGGCTGCTCGTTGAATACCACCCCAGGTGTCCACATCGCTCATTCCAAGAGTCTTTGCGCTGAACTGATCGACGTATAGTGCCCCCTGCTCGCCGAGGGAACTCGGCCACGGGTTGGTTACCACGAAGGCCCCAAATGTCGGCGTGCCATCTTCATCAGTCGAGTCAGTCGGCGGGGAGATTGTGAAACCTGGCACCATGCCCTCTTCATGAGCTGCGCGCATCACTGCATCCCATCCCACGCGTCTCGCGGGTGATGCGTTCAATTCTCCGTCAGCCGAACCGTGGTCGTGATCGCTGTGGGCTTCATCTTCACCCACATCGGAGTGCACGTGACCACCTTCATTTGAGGTGGGCACTGACTCGTTCCCGACGGCCCATGCAATCTTCACTCCGAACCTGTCGAGGTCACCAACTTTGGGTGCGTCGGAGGGGGGCCCCGAGTACTCCCAGAAGTTCTCGGTGTTGGGAGTGACACGTGAGGCGAAAGTGGAGAGTTCACCGCCCCAAAAAGTCGCCCACGGAAGGCCAGTCACCACCAGAAAGACCAGACCAAGACTCACCACTGTTCCCGACGAGGCATGAAGATCGCGCCACATCGGACGACCGCCCTCCTTGATGCGCGGAACGAACATGCGCTTCCTGGATTTCTTGCGCGGCCACCACAGGTAGAGCCCGCTGGTCGCAAGTACCAGACCCCAACCCGCAATGACCTCGACAACTACTTCGCCGATCTCCACCTGACGAAACGCAGGCCCTTCACCAACGATGCCCATCAGAGACGGGATCGGCATCGTGAACTGTCGGGGCAGGAACGAACCATGGGTGTTGTTCGCAAACGACACGAGCCCCTTGTCGGAGCGGGTCTTGCCGAGAACCTCGCCCGTAAAGGGGTCCACGAACACGTTGTACGGCGTGCCAACGGGTGAGCCCATCGCCACAATCGTGCTGGCATTGTTCCTGCGTGGGGGCGTCACCGACCAGACCGAGAAATCGGGGTTTGCTTCACTGGCGGCTGAAACTTGATCGTCGAGATTCATTGTTGTCGAGCCCGATGGGACGTTGTAGAGGTGACCATTGGTTGCCTCATTGACTGTGTCGGTATAGAGAATGACGAGGCCCGTGACGGCGAACCAGATGAGCGCGGGGGCAATGATGAGACCTGCAAGAAAGTGCAGTCTCCATAGTCGCCGCCATAGCCCCGAACTGCCTTCGCCATTGTCGACGGGTTCGGAGGTGTCAGTGCCGCTGTCGTTGGTTGAGGTGTTCATGCTGTTCCCTTCTTGTCGTCCTTGGCTGTGACCGCCCGCAATGGGCGGTTCCATTGACCCCGCTCGAGTCGTCGTTTGCGCTGGGTTGACAGCGGAGGTCTCACCAGCATCCATAGCGCCACAATTCCTACGACCTCTGGCAGGTGTGCTGCCTCAGACATGAGAGGGATCTGTCCACTCGACACGTCGACCACAGCACCCACGACGAGTGCGAGTCCGAGAACCGCTGCCACCGGCATCAGCATCGCTGCACGCGTAGGACGGAATGCGACGAGTGCCATGGCCACTCCGATTGAGGCAGAGAACGCTCCCAGATGGCGCGCATCGTGGGAAGACGAGATGAGGTCAAAGGCAGCGAACGCCATGATTTCTATGGCGCAGACTCCGAGTAGAGCACGAGCAATCATCGTGCGCCACTGATTCCCACTGATTCGAATCTCGCGGATTACCCGAGGTGAGACGTCTGGGATCTGGCGGGCGGGCACCATTGCGCTGCGCTTGAGCTCCGGCACGAATAGGAAAAATGATGAACAGTCGTTGCACTCTTGAAGGTGCTCATCCAAGAGATATTCGGCTATGCCAGGATCCTCACCGTCAGCTCTGGCACTCAGCGCTTCGCGCCAATGATCGCATGAAGTCATATGTCATTGGTCGTCTGATGTCCCCTTTTGGTTCCCTCGCAGTGCCGAAAGAATTTCGGGGACATCACTACATGTGCCACACTCGCTCTGTGTCCAATGATGAGCGACTGCGTGTGCTGCTCGGGCGAGCAAGAGAGGGTGACGATACCGCCTTCTCCGAACTCGTGAAGGTAACCCAGTTCCTGGTGTTCAGGACTTGCGCTGCCCTCGGTTCGAACGATGCGGCCGAGGACCTTGTGCAGGAGACCTACCTCAAGGTGTGGAAGATGCGCGCCGCTTATCGCGGAGAGTCTGGGGTTCAGACATGGATCTTGGGAATTGCTCGGCACACCTGCATTGACCATGTTCGTCGCAGCATGCGTCAGCGGAGATTGTTAGGACGGATTGCCGCCTCGATGACGTCGTCGACCGAGGCCTCCAGTCCCGACTGGCTGCCACCCGAGTATCGTGACTTGCTATCAGCCACCTCTCCGGAAAACGCTGAGGCATTCATGCTGACTCAGTTCGTCGGGCTCAGCTACGCCGAAGCTGGCTCTGTCGTCGGATGCCCGGCTGGAACAATCCGCTCTCGTGTATCCCGAGCCCGTTCAGCGCTGCACTTTGCTTATCGAGCCTCGGAGACGGGGTGACGGGAGCCGTCGCTTGCTCCGAAGTCCCGTACCCACAACGCAATCGAGCCGCCCCCGAAGGGACGGCTCGCATGCGTGAGCGGGTGACGGGAGCCGTCGAACTGCCTTCAGGTGGTCTCCGGAGTCCCGTACCGTCAAAGCAAACGACCACCCACAAGGGGTGGCCGTTTCCTTCGAGCGGGTGACGGGGCACCGTCAGCACACCTGCGGTGTGGCCTCCTCCCGATTCCCGTCGTGTTTCCCATTCGAATGCAAAAGCCCCACCTGACGGCGGGGCTTTTGCATTCGAGCGGGTGACGGGAATCGAACCCGCGTATTCAGCTTGGGAAGCAAAAGACCCCCTCACAACTCCCCTTGAAATAGCGCACTTTTCGCAGCCTCACCCCGCGACATACCCCGCGAACTGGCTGGGAG
>JBJTGN010000291.1:0-2972 GCA_046093905.1 Actinomycetota bacterium | reverse complement strand
CCGAACAGCAATCCCTGACTGTAAAACCGGCCGAGGCCGGGCGAGTCGGCCCATCCAGCCAGATATGCGCTCGCACACGACCACAAGACCTCCGATGAAATAACCCTAAAAGGCCGGCGAGCGCGCGCCGGGCGGTTGCGGACTATCTGGGTATGTTGCCCGAGGAGTTCCGGGCATGGACGGCACCGAAGGGATCATTACACGAGAGCTTGTGGTGTGAGTCCGAACTTGACCATGCTGTTAAGCGGGGCATCCCGGCACGGAGATCCCCTCCACACCGCCGGAACTACTACGGCCCGGTTACCGGCAGTAGCGACAGTGGCGCAACCAGATAGCTGCCATGGTCATCACCGATTCGGCCGTCCCAAAGTTGGCAATCCCCCGCCTATTGCGTAGACGCTACGCCGTATGCGACCAGATTTCGGCCGAGCTGGTCGCCGACCCACGCCTGGGCACCGCACGCCGTGCTGGTTGCGGTGAGATCGCAATGTGCCGTTCTGCCGCAACGGCAGGAGTTCACCGCAGGCGCCGCATGTTCCAGCGGGCGGTGGATCATCGGGAATCGCCCCTTTCCCAATGTCGCTCCCTCCAGACGCCGCCTTGGGGGCTGCTCTGGACGCCTGCCGCTTGCGCGCTAACCCCACATACCTCCGAGCGTTAGCGCTCACCTCGTTGGAAGCCAGCCTTCGGAGCGCCGCAACTTCTATTCCATACTTGGCCGCGAAACGCGCATAGAGGGCTCGTAGTGTCTCTCCCTGGTCGGCCGCCTTGTAAGTCGCCCTAAAGGCTTCTAGGAACGCCTCGCGCTGCGCGGGGGTCAGGCTGTTGTTCTTCACGCCGCGCTCCAATCCGTCCGACCGCTACGTGGAAGCGATTACCCGTGCATGCTTCATAGAAATCAGCACTTGCTCAACGCGCGAACGCATCAAATGACCAACAGCGGCCGGAGCGGAAGTTTTTGACATGGAAAAAAATTCAGGGGATGGAGGTCTCACCTAGACCCCGAGGCGCGATTGCCTACCCTGGGGTGGCCCCCCCAGGTAACGATGTGGAGTCTGCGATATTTTGGCGCGGCCGCAGCGGACAGGCCCGTCGGCGTGCCCAAGGCTGACCTAACGGGCTGTCGTCCTCCCGTGGGGTGATTGTCGGTCATTGGTCGGCCCCGTAAGCGGCGGCGAACAAGCCGGCCAACTCGCTCAGCCCGCAGTCCTCACAAGTACACGCCAGTGCCGCAGCCAAGTCACGGCAATCAACTGGCAGACCGCCGCGAAGCTGGTAGCGCACACGGGTTTGTGCGAAGGTTGCCCGCTCGTGTTGGC
This sequence comes from Actinomycetota bacterium, assembly GCA_046093905.1. GTDB lineage: Bacteria > Actinomycetota > Acidimicrobiia > Acidimicrobiales > Ilumatobacteraceae > Casp-actino8. The sequence continues at coordinate 1,653 of JBJTGN010000291.1, read as the reverse complement.
GGTAGTCGTCTTTGCGGGCCTGAACCACACCCCGGTCGGCGCGAGCGACGTGATACCCGCTCGGCTTACGAGTGTGGCATTTCTGGCCCCGGCGAGCTCGGCAGGAGGGGCATGGCACCGACCATGCGGCGATGGTGGAATAAGGGTTTAGCACGGTCAGATTCCTTCCAAGGAGATTGGCGGCTGGAGATTTTGGAGCTGGTATCGCGATGACTCTGGAGCGGGCCTCCCCCTGTCCCCTCTAGGGGGACATTGGGGGCCTGGCACGTATGCATGCGTAATCGGCGTAATCGCTGGCGTATTCGCTTGACCTGCGGTGGCGCGCTCACGCGTAATAGCCGTAACGGCACTTGGAATAGCGGGTCCACATAATCGACGCGTAATCGCTTTAACTGGGGTTTTGGGGCGCCGTGTAAACGGTGCGTAATCGCTTCTGTCAATCACCGCGCGCTCTCTCGACACGAGAGGTGGGTGTCCGTTTGGTTGGCCAATCGCGGTTTCCCGCAGACCGAGCAATCGAAGGCCGATGGAAACCAGGTGGTGCGCACCCCGCCGCCGGACCCACCTTTTTGTCCGTCGACTCTGGTGAGTTCCCCGGCGGCTACAAGGCCGTCGAGGCGGCGCCGAGCTTTAGCTTTTTGCGCGTCGGTGGGATCTTTCTTCCCGTCTGTGAATAACGCCCTGGCGGCCCCGTCGACGGTTAATCCAAGCCCTCCAGCGGCAGCGGCGAGTTTCACGAGGTCGACTTTGTCGAAGATCGAGAGAGCGCCGACAGTTTGGTCGTGCTGAACCTTGAACGGACCGACCTCGGCGCCGGGCTGCTTCAGATGCCGCCAGTCGAATACGGGGTCGCCAGGGTCACCGGTCATCAACACAACTGATCCGCATCCACTGGTGAGCCAAGCGGAGCCGTAAATATCGCTGATTTCGCGGGGAGCGCCGCCGTTGGCGTTTCGTTTAACGAGATGGTGCAGTTCGCACAATTCGCGGCCATCCGTGAGCAGCATCTGCCGGGCACGGTTGTACCCGGCGCCGACTTCGTCATCGGACAAGCCGACGACGGCGTCTTTGAGGCTGTCCAGGAACACCACACCGGCGCCGGCTTGCTGGGCGAGCAGGGTGAGGATCTCGGGTTTCCTCGCCACGTCTGCCGGTGGTGTTCCCTGCCAGATGATGAGTCGACCCTCGACTGCAGCCCGTTCGTCAGGAGTGAACTGGCGGGCGAGGGATCGTGCGATCTGGCGCGGCCGGTCCATCGCTAGGTAGAGCACCGGGCACTGCTGGCGTTTGATGGGCTGCCCTAATACTTGAGCGTCGCCTAGCCCGAGTTGTGCTCTTAGGAGGAGCCCGGCCAACGTGGTTTTCCCGAGCCCTTGGCCGCCGGCAATCATTAGCGATTCGCCCTCGGCCCAGACGACTTCGGTGCCTGAACCCCAGAGCGCCGGGATGCCGTGGGGTTGATCGAAGATGAACGCGGCGCCGTCGATGAGTTGCTCGGCCCATGGGGGTGCCGATGATGCGTTGTGCCGGGTATCGCCGGTCGCTCCGCCGGCGGTGCTGTCCTCGTGTTGCTGGCCCGCGCTGCCGGCGTCGCGGGTGCTGCTATTCGCCTTCTGCTGCTGACCGGCCAGCTCGTGCAGTTCCCGGGTATCG
>JBJTGN010000290.1:0-4018 GCA_046093905.1 Actinomycetota bacterium | reverse complement strand
GCGAGACACTGGAAATCTGCTGGCACGGAGAACGAGTCGTAGTGCCACTGGAGCCACGGCCCCGGCGACACGACATCGGGCAGGTGTGATGCGATGTCGTACCACCCCACCTCGGCTTCGCTCGCCCGGACGACGGAACCTCCGAGTGCATGGGACACCAGCTGCGCTCCGAAGCAGATGCCGAAAACCGGCACACCCCGGTCTCTCGCGCTCCGGATGCGCGCACTCTCCGCTTCGACCGACGACGACACCGCCTCCCAATAGACGCTCCACTCGGAGCCGAGCAGGAGAACGAGATCGAAGCCTTCGAGCTTCGGCCACTCGTACGGGTGTTCGCGATGCGCGTGCGTCAACGCGTATCCGTGGTGAACGAGGCGGTCACCCACGAATCCCGGATCGGCGTCGGATCCATTGGCCACGACGAGACAGCGCACGTGAACATCGTAGGGACCACGTGACCGGTACGGTGTGTGTCGCATGGTCGAAACGGGAATCACCCGCGCAGGGATGGACGCTGCCCGAGAGGCCGGTCGATCCGTCGTCAAACACACGCCAGTCACCGGATCGGCCGCACTCAGTGACCGGACCGGAGGCAAGAACATTCTCAAGGCCGAGAATTTGCAGCGCACCGGCAGCTTCAAGATTCGCGGAGCGATGAGCAAACTTGCATCTCTCGGGACATCGGCATCAGCAGGTGTCACTGCTGGCAGCGCCGGCAACCATGCCCAAGCTCTCGCTTTCGCTGCGCGCTCGTTCGGGGTGCCATGTGAGATCTTCGTCCCGACGAACGCTCCGCTCGCCAAGATGGCAGCCTGTCGGGCCTACGGAGCCTCAGTCGTCGAAGCAGGCGACTCGCTCGAGGATGCTGTGCATGCCGCACGGGAACGCGCCGCTGAAGGTGGCATGCAGTTCTGCCATCCGTACGACGACCCGGTTGTCGTAGCCGGACAAGCGACACTCGGTCTCGAACTCGTCGACGACATCTCCGACCTGCGAATGGTCGTGATACCCCTCGGTGGAGGTGGACTGGCATCAGGCGTCGCTATCGCCGTGAAGTCGCACGACCCGTCGGGGCGGGTGAGCGGAGTCCAGATCGAGTGGTGCGCTCCGTACGTCACGGGCGTGACTCCGACTGGTCCTGTATTGACGCTGGCCGATGGAATTGCGGTGAAGGCCCCGGGCGCCGTGACCAAACCGCTGATCGAACACTGGCTGGACGATGTCATCACTGTTCCCGAAGATGCAGTTGCCGACGCCATGATGCTGATGATGGAGCGCTCGAAGCTCTTCGTCGAAGGTGCGGGAGCTGTGGGAGTGTCCGCACTCCTCACCGGGGGTGTCATTCCTGCATCGCAGGGTTCGACGTGCGTCGTTCTCTCCGGAGGCAACGTCGATCTCGGCGTCGTCCCTGGGCTGATCGGACGACACGAGACGCAATCGGGTCGACGCTTGATTCTGTTCGTGACGATCAGCGACAGACCCGGAGGTCTCGCCCGCCTTCTCGCTGTGTTCGCCGAAGCGGGCGCAAGTGTGATCGACATCGAACACGTACGCGAAGGTGTCGACCTGCACGTCCGTGAGACTGGCGTCCACGTCGTGCTCGAAGTTCGCAGTGCCGAGCATGCAGATGCCGTTCGCGCCGCCGTCCTCGAAGCTGGGTACTCCTTCAGCTGAGGAGATCGTCGAGCCGTCATCCAAGACGTTCGGTGACTCAGGCAACCCTCATTGGGGTCGCGATCAGCCAGCCTGGACCTAGTTCTCGGCGACGAAACCTGGCCAATTTCCCATGTAGCCGATGAAAGCGTCGGAGAGTCCTTCATTGCGAAGCACCTCCCGGCTGGCAGGGAGAGGACGCACGACGAAGTCTGGAGCGGCTTGAACCTGCTTCGGAAAATCGTGATGCAGAATCGCCCCGCGGCCGATCACCGCCATGTCCGCCCCTTGTTCGAGAACCCAGCGGGCATCGTCGGCGCTGTAGATCTTGCCGGCAGCCGCAAGGCGCGTCGAGCCGCGGTCGATCGAAGAAAAGATCTCCATGAGAGTTCGACCTGCGAAATCCTCATCGGCAGCCTCCTTGCGGACGTCCCACATCGACATGTCGATGAAGTCGACAAGTTTCGACGCCACGAGCCATTCGTACACGGTGACGATGTCGGCGGTCTTCAAACCGAACCTCTCCGGAGACAACCGGATCGACACATTGAAGTCCGGACGGCAGCAGAAACGGATTCCATTGAGGATGTCGAGGATCGGCCGGGCGCGATTCTCGAGTGATCCGCCATATGCGTCGGTTCGACGATTCGTCTCCGGTGACAGAAACTGGCACAACAGGTAGCTGTGTGCTCCGTGCAATTCGACGCCATCGAATCCTGCGCTCTCGCAGCGTTGTGCAGCGACGATGAAGTCCTCGATCGTCGATTCGATCTCTGCAACTGTCATCTCCCGCGCACCGGTCTTTGCGTCCTCCGATGGGCAGAGCGGTGCTCCGCCGATGAGTTCGACAGGAGAGCGCATTCCTGCATGGTGCAATTGCACGATTGCGACGCTTCCCTCAGCTTTGATTCCCGCAGCCAGTCGACTGAGTCCCTCGACGTGATCGTCTCGGTGACACCCGAGCTGGCCGGCGAATCCGAGGCCCTGAGAATTGACCGAGGCGGCACATGTCATGGTCAGGCCGAATCCACCCGTCGCCCGCATGGTCAGCCATGTTCGCTCCTCTTCGGACAGCGTTCCATCGGCGTGACTCTGCTGATTGGTGAGCGGAGCCAACATGAATCTGTTCGGCATCGATGGACCGTGGGCGAACGACAACGAATCGAAGAGGCTGGTCATGTCTCCAGCATGGTCGTCCCGCAGTTCGCCAGCCCAATCGACGTATGACTGCCCAAAATCGTAAAGTCCCGGATTCGTGAAGTCACAAAACCGTGAACTCCCAGAATCGTGGACTCCCAGATTCGTCAATACCCAGTTTCGTGAGATGATCTCTCCGTGCCCTCACCCCTCGTTCTCATCGTCGGCCGCCAGATCTCCGAGACCAAGGGTCTGCGAACGTCCGGGTTCGGCGCTGGCGACCGATATCAACATGCCCTTGTTCGATCGGGAGCGGTCCCGTTGATCCTGCCGCCGATCGTCGATCTGGTCGATGACGTTCGCGATCTCGTCGGCCGCTGCGATGCCGTCGTCCTTCACGGAGGAGGTGACATCGACCCTGCCCGCTATGGACGATCGCAAGAGACCGATCACCTCTATGGCGTCAATGAGGCTCATGATGCAGTCGAACACGCCATTGTTCGTGCCGTCATCGACCTCGGCAAGCCGATGCTCGCCATCTGCCGTGGCCATCAGATGCTCAACGTCGTCTGTGGCGGGACCCTGATTCAGCATCTGGATCTGCCCGGCCATCGCGAGCAGTCTCATCCGGTCGAATTGGATGCAGGATCTCGAGCAGCGCTGGCGATGGGCTCCGTGGATCCGCAATCTTGTTATTCGTTCCACCACCAAGCTGTCGATGAACTTGGAGATGGTCTCGTTGTCAGTGGCCGCAGCATTGACGGGGTTGTCGAAGCCATCGAGTGGACCGGACCTGAATGGATCGTCGGAGTTCAGTGGCACCCCGAGGACACCGCGGATCAGGACCCTCAACAGCAAGCACTTTTCGATGCACTCGTTCGAGTGGCGTCGTGACGGAGAACTGCTCGACATCACCCACGCCGAGAGAACTCTGTTCGGTGGGCCGGCGTCAGCACAGCTACTGAAACCGGGTTGAGTCGCGAGAAGTCAGTCCACCAGTCGAACTTCTCGGCGTCTTCAGCGTGTCGCTGCTCGCTCACGCGAACACGGGATTCGGAGGTCGGGCGTCAGCACAGCTACTGAAACCGTGTTGAGTCTCGCGAAATCAGTCCACCAAACGGAATTCTCGGAGTCTTCAGCGTGTCGCTGCTCGCTCACACGAACACGGGATTCGGAGGTCGGGCGTCAGCACAGCTACTGAAACCGTGTTGAGTCTCGCGAAATCAGT
>JBJTGN010000289.1:0-6535 GCA_046093905.1 Actinomycetota bacterium | reverse complement strand
TGAGCAGTGCGCCACTTTTGACGCTGTGGGTGGCTCGCTGAGTGATTGTGTTCCCCTCACGGGAATGGCGTGGGACAATCCCTTCGGTCTGCAGTACCGAGACGCTGATTTCACCGGAAGGGTAAGTGGCTCTGCATATTTCTGGGTGGAGGTGCAAAAGCGCAATTCGAGTCGTTGCGAAGATTGTTATGACTATCTCTCAAATCTGAGCACAAGTGCAAATTCCTCAGGTTCGTTTTCCATAAACTTCGATGATCCTGGCTACTACCGTCTCGTACTCAATCCACCACAGGGTGGTACATCTGGTGCAACACGATCCGAAGTGTTCATTCAGGTGGAGATTTCGGGTGAATCAAAAACGCTAACGGTGACACAAAATGATGTCGTCCTTTCACCGGCGGCAGGTGTTTATGGCTTAGGTTTTGAGGTCGCAAACTTCATCGTTGATGTTCGCACCCCAGGCTCCCCAGGTGATCCTGTTTCAAATAGCTGGGTCAGTGTGCAGGAACTGACGGTGCAGGGTTCGTGGGCGAACTTCACAAGGTGGGTCGACTCTTCGCGAACAGATGCAAACGGTCGCGCATTACTGAGCCTGTCTACGCCTGGCTATTTTAAGCTTGTGGCGGGTAACGCGTCCGCTGAGCCATATCCCGAGCTCACTGCGTTTATCAAAGTGACTCGATCGGGTTCTACATCCACATTCTACAAATGCACAGATTTTGAATCTTCGCTCTCAATTGACCGCAACAACGACAACGTTATTGACATTGATGATGCATTGGAATGCGAGGCCACACCGCTCTCAATCTCTCCATCTGCACCTTTACTCATGCAGTTCGCGACAGCAGAGTTTCAGGGTCAAATTATTGGCTCCTCGTATTCCTGGGTGGAAATTCAGCGGCTCAACACCAACCAATGTGAAAACTGCTACGAGTGGTTCGGTGGTGCGCAAACTAACCAATCTGGTTTTTTCGCTATCAACTTTGGTACTGCAGGAACATACAAGCTGATTCTTAATCCGCCATGGAATGACACATCTGGTGCAACGCGTACCGAGATAGAAGTGTTGGTGGACGGAACCGCTGAAAGTCGAACATTCTCGGTTACACGTGCTGGAAATCTGATTTCGCCGACGGACGGTGTCTACGTCTTTAGTTTGAACTCGGCCAATTTTAAGGGTGTGGTCAAAGTGGTTTCAACACCTGAACCGTATCCGAATGTGAGTTTTGAGAAATGGAATGCAGACATCCAGCAATTTGAATGGTCATCAACGTGGGCTAACGGAAATGCACGGGGCGAATTTTCAACCTCTCTGTCTGATGGCACTTGGAAGTTAACTGCTCGTCCTGGCTTTCAGAACGAGGGATCGGTAACTCCGGCAGTTGCCTACGTGAAGATATCTGGTGGCGAAGTGACACCAGCGGGTGTTGCAAAGTCGCAAACGTGTGCTGAAAATGTGGCTCTTACCCCGTGTGAAAGGCTCGATGAATCTGATGATCGCTATGTGGTGTTGCTAGGCACCCCGAACTTTGCTGGGTATGTAACAAAGACAAATGATCCGTCTCGGCGAACCTCTGACGGATCCCCAACGACGCCCGCCGACGCGGTGAGTTTTACCTGGATAGAAGTGCAGGAGTGGAACCAATTTGAGCAGCAATACCGTTGGTCTCCGCAGCTCAGTGGTGTTAACACCTCTTCAACAGGCCGTTTCGCTACAACTCTGCCACCTGGAAATACAACGACAAACCCAGATAGCAAATATCAGGTTATTGTCAATGCGCGACCACAGGACACTGCAAGTGGTCTCTCACGTGGCGTCTTTAAATTCAAAGTAGTGGATGGAGATGTGGTTTGTGATGCGGCTTATTCGTTCTGTGAATCGGGTGTATCACCATTATCATCGTCTCGATTTGACATCCATCTCAGTAGTGCGAATTTGACGGGAACGGTCACCGCAGGTGGCCGTAATGTATCTGGCGGTCAACTGCGTGCTGAGCGATGGAACGGCCAATGGTTTGAGTGGGTAAATCTTTGGGCGCAGACGAGCGGTCTCGGTCGATTTGCCCTGAACCTTGACGCAGATGGCATCTATAAAATAACGGCCGAAGCACCATTTTGGAACAATACCTATGCCGGCTATGCCAGCGTTTCAAAATACGTGAAGGTGGCAGGCGATCAGTTGTGCTTGGTGGATGATCAGTTGGACTCATCATGTAACGAAGATGCTTCATCTTCCCTTGATGTTGGTGTAGCCCTTACGGGGGCAAATGTGCGTGGAAAGGTGATGTCAGGTTCAGACACCATACGTAACAGTTGGGTGAACGTCATGCGCTACAACTCTTCACTCGGCTGGTGGGAGTGGGTAGCAGGTGCGCCAGTCAATGGTTCGGGCGAATTCAGTTTGTCTCTTGTCCCGACTCAAGACGGTGACACCGCATCTACCGGTATTCAGCAACGCTTCAAGATTGAAGTGATGCCACCATGGGGTAACTCAACGCTCACGCGTAAGGAAGTGCAACTGTGGATTGGATTAGTTGGACAAAGCTCTGGTTCTAATTACTACGTTGAGTGTTCGGCTTCAACCTTTGCTGCGTGCGTTGGTTCTGCAAAGAGTGGAAATGCGGCAGATGTGCTTACAGTTGCCTTAACTTCGGGCAACCTCTCTGGCAAAGTCACAACTGATGGAACAACTGGCATGGCCAATTCATGGTTGAACGTTGAACAATGGCTGAAGCCAAGTTGGGCACAGAATTTCATGTGGATGTGGGTTGATGCGAATGCAAATACGAATCAATCTGGCAACTACAACCTCAATCTCGAAAGCCTTGGGGATGGATATTTCCGGCTCACGGCAAACCCTGGTTGGAACAACCCGGACAACTTGACGAAATCATCGGTGGTGCTCAAGCAGGCGAGTGGTGTTGTATGCACTGTTGATGACGCTGTAGACAATTCATGCAACGACACAGGTACTAACCCATATGTGCGAGATATTCAATTGGCTGGTTCAAATGTGAAAGGCACACTCAAAGACGGCGCAAGTGCAGTTGGGTTCACATGGGTGAGCTTGATGCGCGAGCAAAATGGACCTGCTGAAGCTGGTGCCGAACGAAGTGGTACCTGGTACGAGTGGTTAGGCGGCGTAAACACCAGTGCAATAGGTAGTTTCGGGTTGCGTATTGACTCGTCAGGTCGATACCAAATTGAGATAAATCCTCCGTTCAATTCCACATTGTCACGTTTCTCTGTGTATCTCTATGCAGAAACTGCGGAGGACATTTATGTTTGTTCGTCAAGGTCCCAGTCAAATTCCGATTGTCTGACGGCTAACGTCAAATGGACTGGCACAAGGGATGTTGTGTTCCCTGCCTCAAATGTGGCGATTCGCGTGTGCGATAAGGACGACACTGGGCCGACATGCACGGGTGTTCAGAATGCATGGGTCAACGTGTTCAGCGGTGATCAGTGGGTTGCTGGTTCAAATACAGGCGCCACAGGGATTGCGCGGTTTAGTTTGCCCGACGCATCGAATTACCGTTTTGAAGCGAACCCGAATTGGATGAGCCCCGACGGTGTGCGGGTGGAAACTAACTCAAGTATTACTGTCACGGCAGGATTGCTGGTTGGAGCTTCGGTACAGAACACAGCACCTGTCATTTCGACATCTACGGGACAAATTGACATTCGTTTGGGTTCGCCAAATGTGGTTGGCACGCTGTACTACCAGGTGGCCGGTACGAAAACGGCAATGCCATACGGATACATCGGTGTCCGTAGTGGTGACACTTGGTTGCCTGGCGCTCCAGTTGATGCCGCGGGTGGATTTAAATTGTCGCTTGCCAATGGAACGTATACGTTGACCGCGTATTCGAACGGCAATGTAGCCGATCGATCTCCAGTATCAATCTCCGTGACTGTGAGTACTGACGGGGTGGCTACCTGTCCGGATGGAAGTTGCGACATCGATTTCGATGCAGTACCGCCAAACGTCGAATTCAACATGAGCAACATGGGCACCTACACTCGCTCGCTCTATGTATACAACGGCACGACTTTAGTAACGACAATTGCGAAGGCGCCAGAGTCAGGTCTGGTATCGGTGAGATTATTGCTCGACAACGGAACGTACACGTTGCGACTGCAAAGACTGTCCACAGTCGCAACCGATGGGTCTACTCCGATAGTTGACTTTGACGGAGTCGGTTTACCAACTACCTGTCAAAGCTACGAACTAGTTGTCTCTGGCGAAAGCGTCTCTGATCCGGTTGCTCTTAATACTTGGGCGTCAAGTTTTAATGGTGATGATGCCACCACGGGTCTTGAGTGTAAGTCGACCTCCTAACCGATTCTGAATATTGAACGAGGGGAAAACGCGTGAAAAAGATGCGCAAGTTCGCAGCAATACTGACAATGAGCGTCGCGACGTGGGCGATTGTGCTCCAACCGCAGGTCGTTTCTGCCGCTGAGGTGCAAACGCTGGCAGCAACAGTCACTGGATCGGGTGCCGTGACGGTTACCTGGGCCGTTCCAAGTGGAGCGACTTCTGGCGATTACTCGTACACGGTGTATTACCGAGTGGGGTCTTCGGGTGGATTTGCAACTGCCGCTGTTAGTGCGGGTCAAGAGTCGAAAGTGCTTTCAGGACTCAGTGGTGGTCAGTCTTATGAAATTCGCGTCACTGCAACGCCAGTCTCGGGAGTAAACACAGGTCAGGAAGGTTGTGACATCACGGGAGCAGATTGTTCCGACACTGTTTTGAATGTGGGTGCAATTTCAGTAACAGTGGCAACGAAGCCGTCTGCTCCAACAATCAGTTCCGTGACTGCAGGAAATGGTCAAATTGTTGTTGACTTTTCTCCGGGCGCGACAAATGGATCAACCATTTCAAACTTCACCGCCACTTGCGGATCACGCTCCCAGACTGGCACAAGTTCGCCCCTTACCGTGACGAGTTTGACCAATGGCGTGGCGACGACTTGCACGGTGACCGCGGGTTCCAATGTTGGGGATAGTTCAGCGTCTGCTGCTTCTTCTTCGGTCACACCTTCAACGACGCCGGACCAAATGGCAGCGCCAACTGTATCTGGGAGAGACGCAAGCGTGGTGGTGAGCTGGACATCAGTAATTGCCACAACTGAGAGTGGAGTTTCAGATATTGCTATTGCCGACGGCGGAAACGCAGTCACGGGATACGAAATTAGCATTTCGGATGCGACAACCGACGCTGAAGTAACCACTGGGACTGCATCTGCTTCGGATTCGACGATAACGATTACTGGCTTGTCTAATGGAACTTCCTATAAATCTCGTGTACGTGCATCAAATGGTAATGGATCAGGCGCCTACTCCGACTATTCGATATCATTTACCCCTGTTTCTGATGATGTCAATCCACCGACGGTGACGGTTGGGCGTTCGGGTTCTGGGACGTTGGGTGTTGGTGGTACGGCTTCGTTGACGTTTACGTTGTCGGAGTCGTCAACGAATTTTGTGGTTGGTGATGTGTCGGTGTCGGGTGGTTCGTTGTCTGGTTTTGCTGGTTCGGGTGCGAGTTACACGGCAACGTTTACGCCTACAGCTAGTTCTTCTGGTACGGCGTCGGTGTCGGTTGCTGTGAGTACGTTTACGGATGCGGCGGGTAATGCCAATACGGCAAGTAATTCGTTGTCGATTGCCTATGACACGAACTCAACGCCACCCACTTCAATTACTGAAGATCCAGCTCCGGCTACTTCAACAACGACTCTCCCACCAGTCGTGACAGTTCCAGTGACAGTTCCAGTGACGGTGCCAACTACTACGGTTCCATCTCTAGTGGTGCCACCACGCCTCGGAACAGAAGTGAAAGACCTACCGCCTGTATCTGCCGTAGTTGCGGAAGATGCAGCTATTGCAGTGCGCAAAGGCGTGCTCACCGTGTTGATTGATCCACCAGACTTACCGAAGGTTCGTTCAGTGGCTAAATACGTGATTACCTTGACGCCAATAGGTGGCGGTCGACCCGTTGTGCGAGTTGTTAACGTAAATGCCAACGAACAGGTTATATTGTCTAAATTTACTGGGCTTAACGGTGGTTATCGAGTGGAAGTTACAGCTCGAAACCAAAAGGGATCACAATTGGGCACATGGAAGTCTCCACGAATCAACGTGCGTAGTTAAGGTTTATTCTTTTTGCCACTCGGAAGAGGGAATTTGAGTGCACGACTCAGTTAAATAAGTCAACATTGGGGCGATCATTGTCTCGGGAGGCACAACTGTTGATGGTGAACCTGCTCCGCTCGGCGGAGGAATGTTGTTTATTTGATAGCCGGCTAGAACCATACATATGGCAATTGGCTCCACACTTCCCACTTTCTTGCGTAATCCAGGACTAACCGCGATGGTCTGTGAAAGGAACTGCATTGCCATTTCATAAACTGGCATTTGATCATTTCTCAATTGAGTAGGTAACGCTGCATTTATAGTTTCGGTTGACGATGCCACCGAGTCAACTTGGGATTTGTCTATTGCTGATGATGAGCATGAAGTTAGGACT
>JBJTGN010000288.1:0-7918 GCA_046093905.1 Actinomycetota bacterium | reverse complement strand
CTGTTCCTGAAGCGTGTCCACGAACTACTTCTCGGTGAACACGGTTTCTACGAGGCGATCTTCAAGAGCCTGGGTGTTCCGTACGAATCCGTGAAGTGGCATGTCGATGTCAATCCGACAGATCGTGAGGAGTCGCTGCTTCTCAAGCAACTGCAGATCGGAACGCTCATCCGCGTGCACCGGGTACGCGGTCACCTCATTGCCGATATCGATCCATTGCGATGGAAGGAGCCGAAGATGCCAGTCGAACTCGACCCGGCAACCTACGGCTTGACGATCTGGGACCTCGACCGCGAGTTCCTCACCGGCGGTGTTGCGGGCTCCAACAAGATGCAGCTCGGGGATCTCCTCGGAGTACTTCGCGACGCCTATTGCCGAACCATCGGTGTCGAGTACATGCACATCCAAGACACCAATGAGCAGCGGTGGATCCAATCCCACTTCGAAGGTGTCGAATTCCATCTCTCGAAAGAGGAGAAGCGACGAATTCTCGAGCGCTTGAACGCAGCTGAAGCATTCGAGAAGTTCCTTGCGACGAAGTATGTGGGTACGAAGCGATTCGGCCTCGAAGGTGCCGAGAGTGCAATTCCGATTCTGGACGAGATCTTGTCGCGAGCAGCCGGTGCCGGTCTCGACTCGGCGGTTCTCGGCATGGCTCATCGTGGGCGTTTGAACGTTCTCGCAAACGTGATGGGCAAGAGCCTCGATCAGCTGTTCGGTGAATTCGAAGGCTTCGTCGATCCCTCGACCGTTCAGGGTTCGGGAGATGTGAAATATCACTTGGGTGCAGTCGGATGCCACCAGAGTCCATCAGGCGAGACGATCGACATCGAACTTGCAGCGAATCCGAGTCATCTCGAGACGGTTGATCCGATCGTTCTCGGTATGGTCAGGGCTCGGCAGGATCAGATCGAGCCACCGGGATCGTTCCCCGCGCTTCCGATTCTCATCCACGGCGATGCGGCATTCGCCGGACAAGGCATCGTTGCTGAGTGTCTGGCAATGAGCGATACCGGTGGTTTCCGGGTCGGTGGAACCATTCATCTCATCATCAACAACCAGATCGGCTTCACGACGTCGCCTCAGTATTCACGATCCTCGCTGTATTGCAGCGATGTGGCTAAGACCATCCAGGCTCCGATCTTCCATGTCAACGGCGATGATCCGGAGGCGTGTGTGCGTGTGGCGCGGCTTGCTTGGGAATATCGCCAGCGGTTCCACAAGGACGTCGTCATCGACATGGTCTGCTATCGCAAGCACGGTCACAACGAGGGTGACGATCCGAGTTACACGCAGCCTCAGATGTACAAGGCGATTGCAGAGAAGCGAAGCACTCGCAAGATCTATGTCGAGACGCTGGTCGGGCGTGGCGACATCACTGTTGAAGAGGCCGAGCAGGCTCTCGACGATTTCCAGGGCAAGTTGCAGGCAGCACTCGACGAGACGCGCGCTCATGCGCCGGGACTGATCAAGGCTGCACGACCTCCTGCTCCCATTGGTGTGTTGCCCCATGTCGAGACTGGGGCGAGTCGATCGAAACTGGACGAGGTCTTCAATCAGCTGACGAACTATCCATCCGATTTCACTGTGCATCCGAAGTTGGGGAAGCAATTCGAGTCCCGCTCGAAGATGTATCACGAACAAGGGGAGGTCGAATGGGCAACTGCCGAAGCTCTCGCTTTCGGCACGCTCGTTCTCGAAAGTTTCCCAGTTCGTCTCGCCGGAGAGGACTCGCGTCGAGGAACGTTCAGCCAGCGTCATGCAGCTCTTGTCGACTATGTCAACGAGAATGTGTGGATTCCGATTGCGGAATTGCCCGGTGCTCAGAAGTTCTGGGTGTTCGACACGATTCTGAGCGAATATGCAGCCGTTGGTTTCGAATACGGCTATGCACAGGCGAACAAGAATGCTCTCGTTCTCTGGGAAGCCCAGTTCGGCGATTTCGTCAACGGCGCACAGATCATCATCGACCAGTACATCGTGGCTGCCGAGGACAAGTGGCACCAGACGAACGGCTTGGTGCTACTCCTTCCGCACGGATTCGAAGGACAAGGACCCGAGCACAGCTCCGCTCGTATCGAGCGGTTCTTGACCCTATGTGCCGAGGACAACATCCAGGTCGTCAATGCCACAACTGCGGCGCAGTACTTCCATGTGCTCCGCCGGCAGATGCATCGAGAGGTGCGTAAGCCTCTCATCATGTTCACTCCCAAGCAGCCACTGCGAATGGCCCAGTCGAGATCGAAGGTGACCGATCTCGAGTCGGGGTCCTTCCAGGAAGTGCTGGACGATCCCTTCGTTTCGGATCCTTCGGCGATCCGTCGCGTCGTGTTCTGTTCCGGGAAGGTTGCATGGGATGCAATGGCTGAGCGCGATCGCCGCCAGTCACCAGTCGCAGTGGTGCGAGTGGAACAGCTGTACCCGTTCCCAATCGACCAGATGTTGGCAGTTCTTGCTCGATACTCGAACGCACGAGAGGTCGTCTGGTTGCAGGAAGAGCCGAGCAACATGGGCCCCTGGAACTTCGTCGAGCACCGCTTCTGGAGAGTCAAGGACCAGGGTTACGACCTTCGCCACGTCGCTCGAGTGGAGAGTGGATCGCCAGCTACCGGATCGAAGATGGTGCACGACCAGGAATTGGCCGATTTGTTGGAGTCGACGTTCGCGGGACTGTGAGTCCGTGTTTCGCGAACTCCTGAACACGAACTCCTGAACCGCGAACTCCTGAACCGAGAGATCCTGAATCGTGCTGTCAGGCGCGCAAGTGCAGACCGAGCACGTTCTCCAAGTCGGAGATGGCTTGGTCGGCACTCAAGACTTTGATAGTTGTCATTCCCATTGCCGCTGCTGGCTTCAGATTCACACCGAGATCGTCGAGAAAGACGCACGCTGGCGGGTGGACGTCGAGGGCTCTGCATGCGATCTCGTAGAACTCGACTTCGGGCTTTCGACAGCCAACTTTCGAACTCTCGACGACTGTGTCGAACAGACTCATGACTTCGGCGACAGCATTGGAGCGATCGGCCACGGCATCTCCGTGGTCGGTCCCAGTCGAATCGACGACGTTGTTGGTGAGGCACGCAGTCTTGAATCCTGCATCCTTCACGGTTCGAAGGGCGTGCACCATCTCCGGGCGAATGTCGCCCCGTAGGAGTTGAAGGACGTCATACCCTTGGATGTCGAAGCCGAGAGTCCGAGCTTCGACTGCGAAAGCGGAATCGAATTCAGCCGCTGATATTTCGCTGCGCTCGAACCGAGCCCATGCATTGGCATCCGGGTCGACGGCGTTGATCGAGCGGATGGTGTCGAGGGGAAGGCCGCGATCGGCTTCGTAACGCCGAAAGGCCTCGAAGGGACTGCTGAGGATCACGCCCCCGAAATCCCAGAACACGGCGGTGTAGGACGTTGAAGCGGTCACATCTGGATCGTAGGACGATCGCCGTGTCGGACCTTCATCCATGCTTGACTGAAAGGGTCATGGTGAAACACGTCATTGTCGATGGTTCAAATATCGCTACCGAGGGTCGGTCGAAACCGAGTCTGAAGCAGTTGCACGAGGCCGTCGTGGCCTTTCTCGAGGAGCATCCCAAGGCTGCCGTGACCGTGATTGTCGATGCAACGTTCGGTCACAGGATCGACCCGAAGGAAGTGTCTGCGTTCAACCGTGCTGTCGAGCACAACGAGCTCGTCACCCCACCAGCTGGAACGGTAGGACGGGGCGATGCTTTCGTGCTCAGCATCGCAGAGAAGGCTGGTGCTTCAATTCTCTCCAACGACAGCTATCAGGAGTTCCACGGGCAATACAAATGGCTCTTCGATGAGGGACGTTTGATCGGCGGCAAGCCGGTTCCTCATGTCGGCTGGGTCTTCGTCGAGAGACTCCCGGTACGCGGTGAGAAGAGCCGGATGTCGGAACGCTCTGCAAAGAAGGCGAGCGACCGGGCGATGGGGCCGACCCGCAAGGTGAGTGCAGCTGCGATGAAGCCGATGCCTGTGCCGAAGACTCCTCCTCCAGGTTCCGCCCTTCCCGCAAAGAAGACGGAATCCCAGGGTGCCGAATCGAAGAAGACCGATTCCGGTAAGAGCATCAACGACATCATTCCGTTTCTGCAATTCGTCGAGAGTCACGGTGTTGGATCGATCGTCGAAGGGATCGTGGAGAGCTATTCGTCTCATGGCGCCTATGTCCAGATCGGTGAAGTGCGTGGGTATGTGCCTTTGAGACTGCTCGGGAATCCACCTCCGCGATCTGCTCGTGACGCCATGAAACTCGGCGACATCATGACTCTCGAGATCGTCGAGATCATCGCTGGTCGACGAAGCGTGAATCTCAAGCCGGCGACTTCAGCACGCCCGAAGAAGGGTGTTGCGAAGTCGCCTGCGAAGACCGTGAACAGAGCTGCGCCGGGTTCGTCGTTGATCGGCAAGAAGACGACAACGAAGGTTGCCGGCGTGAAGAAGGTAGCTGCCAAGGCCGCTGCTCCAAAGACGACTCCGGTCAAGAAAGCCACAGCGGAGAAAGCCACATCGAAGAAGGCCGTCAAGAAGTCGACGACGAAGAAGGTTGCGCCGAAGACACTGGTCGCGAAGAAGGCGCCAGTCAAGAAAGCCGCGTCGTCGCCAGTAAAGAAGAAGGCGACGACTCCTGCGAAGGCAGCGGCAAAGAAGGAGGTTTCGAAGAAGCGTCCGGCAACGTCCTCGTCTGCCGCATCGAAGCCGTCTGCCAGGAAGCGCTGACTCCCGGACATTCGTTTCGACCTACGTCGAGCCACGTCGATCGAATACGGTTCTCTCGTGCGTCTCGCGACCTGGAATGTCAACTCTCTCAAAGCACGGCTCCCGCGAGTCGAGGAATGGATCGATGACATTCGCCCAGATGTTCTGTGCTTGCAGGAGACGAAGTCCACTGATGACGCTTTTCCGAGTCAGTTCTTCGCTGATCGCGGGTACGAGGCGGTGCACCACGGTCAGGGTCAGTGGAACGGTGTCGCAATCGTCAGTCGAGTCGGAATCGAAAATCCCGTTGCAAACTTCGCCGATGGACTTCCACCCGATCCCGAGGCACGCCTGATCACAGCCACATGTGCAGGACTGCGGGTCAGTTCGGCGTATGTCCCCAATGGACGAGATCTCGAGAACGACCATTACCGCTACAAGTTGGAATGGATGGGTCGTCTGCGAGCCCATCTCGAGGCCGATACGCAACCAGAGGATGCAGTCGTTGTCGCAGGAGACTTCAACATTGCCCCCGACGATCGCGATGTCCACGATCCGACGAAATTCGTCGGGGCCACTCACGTCAGTACGCCTGAACGAGAAGCACTCCGTTCGGTCGAATCCTGGGGTCTCTCTGATCTCTTTCGACATCTGTACGAAGAAGATCGGATGTATTCGTGGTGGGACTATCGAGCGGGAGCCTTCAACAAGGGAGAGGGCATGAGAATCGATTTGATCCTCGGGTCCGAATCGGTTCGACATCGCTCGAGGTGGGTGATCATCGATCGCCAGGCCCGCAAAGGTGACAAGCCGAGCGATCACTCTCCCGTCTTGGTGGACCTCGATGATTGAATCGGATGGTCGAACCGGGGGATCGTCTCCGCTCGATATTCCCCCGAGTCGGTCCGAGGCATTCGAGTCGGATCACCCGCGAGTCGTACTCGCAGAAGGTCTGCGCGGAATTCTTCAACATTCGTCGACGTCGACCGCATCCGACGATGTCTTTGCACGAGCGGCAGAACATGTCGCGCGGGCTGCGGAACTGCTCGCGAATGGTCCTCATGGTCGTCCCTATGACGGTTCATCCGAAGGGGCTGTGGGTGGCGTGCACCATGGGTTCCTCAGTCACAGTCCGGTGACGGGTCCATTGAATGCTCTTGCCTCTCGAGTTCATCTCGAGACGACTGATCGAGAGGTGTCTGCGACTGTCACCTACGGAGATGCGTACGAAGGCCCGCCCGGCTGTTTGCATGGGGGTTTCATTGCAGCCATCTTCGACGAAGTGCTCGGACTGGCCCAAGCGTTGTCAGGCGCTCCAGGTATGACTGGGCGTTTGGTCGTGACCTATCGTTCGCCGACACCGCTCCACACCGAACTTCGTGTCGTTGGACGCCTCGACTCGGTGGAAGGCCGAAAGATTCTCACCTCGGGAGAAATTCGTGACGGGGACCGATTGTGCGCGGAGGCCGTGGGAACCTTCATCTCGGTTCGACCAGGCACCTTTTCTTCTCTCGACGTCAATCGGCGTCGCGGCGGCGAATGAGACCACGCTCGATCGCTGCGAGGATTGCTGATCCAGTACGCGAGATCAACGGGGACCCAAGACCCTCGATCTCGTTCATCTCCTCGAGGGAGTTTGGCTGTCGTTGAACTAGTCGATGCAGCACCTCGTCCGGGCAGATGAGTTTGGGGTCGACTCCGGACACTCGCGCCGCATGGGAACGCCATGACATCAATTCCTCGAACACTGGGTCGACTGGAGTCCGATCCGACTGTCGAATCCGCAGATCATGGATGAATTCCATTGTTGGAGCGCTCGTCGATTCCGTGGTCTCAATCTCTGCAATCAACGGGCTTCTCTGGCGACGCCGACCCTTCCGAGAACGTGCATAGGTGATCAAGAGACGATCTGCGGCACGCGTCATCGCCACATAGGCGAGTCTGGTTTCCTCATCGCGTGCGAATGAATGCTTCGCCGACACATGAGGCATCAGCCCGTCCTCGCAACCGACGAGAACGACGGTGTCCCATTCACGCCCTTTGGCAGCGTGAAATGTCAAGAGATCGACTCCCGTTCGTGTGGAGGTGTCATCGAAGGGTCGTTGAGCGCGTACCCAAGCGAGGAACGATCGTCCATCGGAGCCTCCATCGGAAAGGAATTCTTCGACGGCGGCCGCAACGCGGAACGTCGCCAATCGTGCCGTCGACATTTCAGCGCGTTCTGAGACAGAGGCGGCAGACATGGGATCGGGTTGATCGAAGTTGACCAGACGCGCATCTCGGGCCCACGCGGCAAGTCGAGTTCGGCTTGGAAGTTCGCCAACTTCGCGAATGCAGTTCTGCAGAGGATCGTTGGACTGGGTGCCTTCAGTGCGAACGGGAATTCCCGCCGCCTCCAGTGCAGCCCGTATGGGCGGCAATTGCGCATTCGTGCGGGCAAGAACAGCGAATTGGCGCCAGGTGTCATTGGGTCCGTGGAGCCGATCGAGAAGAAGAGCAACACCGACCGCTTCGGTCTCTTCGTTTTTGAAACCGTAGATCTTCACACTCGGACCATCAGGTCGGGCCGAACGCAATTCGGGAGTGGGGGAGTCGAGGTGCCCGAGAGCGACGAGTCCGGCACGAACGATTTGAGGCGAGCAGCGGTAGTTGGTGTCGAGGCGAACGACTTCGATCCCGGGAAAATGAGTCTCGAGTTCGAGAAGGATCGAGGGATCGGAACCGTTGAACCCGTAGATCGACTGCGATGGATCACCCACGAGAGTGAGGTCGTCCCGATCGGCTCGCCAAACCTCGAGCACTGCTCGCTGCAGAGGATTCATGTCCTGCGCCTCGTCGACATAGAGGTGTCGAAGACGCCATGCGAGGATGTCGGCGAACTCTTGCTCTCGATGTGCGGTGTCGATGACGAGTGACAGCAAGTCATCGAGATCGATGACCCCTCGTTTGGATTTCAACTCTTCGATGTCGACCATGACCTTTTCGACTGTTGCGACATCTGCCTGTCTGCCGGCTTCGAGAGCAGCATGCGCATACGAGCGGACCGAAATATTGCGTGCTCGCGCCCAGTCGATCTCACGAGCAAGCTCGTCGATCGATGCAGTTCGACGGGGCCCGATCACTTCTCCGATGAGGCGCCGACGATCCTGAATGAAAGAGGGTGGACGTCGGCGTCTTGTTATCCCACCAGACTTGGGCTCCG
>JBJTGN010000287.1:0-3023 GCA_046093905.1 Actinomycetota bacterium | reverse complement strand
GCACCAGCAAGCGACGAATCTTCGGTGTCGAAGCCTCAGGCATCGACACAACCTAACAGTGCTCTTTTGCGAGGCGAGGACGGCGCCCTGACGCCCAATCCATTGGTGTCGAAGGGGGGACTTGAACCCCCACGATCTTACGATCACTAGCCCCTCAAGCTAGCGCGTCTGCCTATTCCGCCACTTCGACGTGGTGTGTATGTGTTGGGTTAGCGAACCAACCGCGGGCTTCGACTCTAGCGTCGAAAATGGCTCCGAGCCAAGGGTCAGCCAACCATCAAGAAGCCGAGCGCGAGCACCGAGATCACCCAAATGAGGGCGAACACGAGGGTGATGCGGTTCAGGTTTCGCTCAGCCGCTGCCGAACCGAGACCAGCTCCGCCGCCACCGCCGAACATGTCGGAAAGTCCTCCGCCTTTGCCGCTGTGCATCAAGATGCCGGCGACCATGGCAACCATGGACACAACGTTCACGACCACCATGATGTACATCAGAATGTCTCGCACGGTTCGACATGCTACTGCCCCGGCTCGATCTCCGGGCATCCCCGAATGAACCTGAACCTGTGATCAGCGTTCGAATTGAACCAGTCGGGCGAATTCATCCGGGTCGATGCTGGCCCCACCCACGAGAGCGCCATCGATATCCGGTTGGGCCATGAGTTCGGAGACATTGCCTGCCTTGACCGACCCTCCGTACTGAATCCGGACAGCCAAGGCTGCGTCGGTTCCCCAGTCGGCACGCACCACGTTGCGAATGGCCGCACAGACTTCCTGAGCATCGGCCGCAGTTGCAGTCAGACCCGTGCCGATTGCCCAGATCGGCTCGTAGGCGATGACCAGCGACTCGACATCGCTCTTCGAACGGCCCTTCAGTGAGCCGCGTACTTGACTCGATACTCGGTCGAGCGTGACTCCAGCTTCCCGCTCCTCTTGTGTCTCACCCACACACACGATCGGAGTCATGCCGAACTTGATCACCGACGCGACCTTGGCAGCGACGAACTCGTCAGTCTCACCGAACAACTGTCGACGTTCACTGTGACCGCAGATGACGAGTCGAACGCCGAGCTTCGAGAGGAATGCCGGTGACACTTCACCGGTAAAGGCACCCTTCTCATCGGAGTGGCAATTCTGTGCGCCAAGCACGATCCGGAGACTGTCACTTT
Source organism: Actinomycetota bacterium (assembly GCA_046093905.1). Lineage (GTDB taxonomy): Bacteria > Actinomycetota > Acidimicrobiia > Acidimicrobiales > Ilumatobacteraceae > Casp-actino8. The sequence goes on along the minus strand of JBJTGN010000287.1, from coordinate 1,855 downwards.
CGATCAACGTCTGGACGCTGCGAATGTCGGTGAACGGAGGGTGCACACTCACATCGACGTCCTCGAGCGCTTCTTTCGGAAGCAGGTAGGACAACTTCTGGACCAGATGAATCGCCTCGTAATGGTTGAGGTTCATCTTCCAGTTGCCGCTGATCAGCGGACGACGTGTGTTAGCGGGCATTCGGGGCCTCCCTCAAAGCCTTCAATCCTGGCAGATCGCCCAACTCGAGCAGTTCGAGGGCAGCGCCACCTCCGGTCGACACGTGGTCGACGTCGTCGTCGAAGCCGAACTTGGCGATCGCCGCAGCCGAGTCTCCGCCTCCAACGACCGTGAATGCCTTCGTCTGCGCCATGGCCTCTGCAACCGTGCGAGTTCCACCGGCGAAACGATCGTCTTCGAACATGCCCATGGGGCCGTTCCAGAACACGGTTCGTGCATCCATGATGATGTCGGAAAAGGCCGCTGCAGAGCCGGGGCCGATATCGAAACCCTTTGCTCCGTCGGGAATCCGACGACCGAACGTCGCATAGTTGCCGCTGGCGTCGAGTCCGACCATGTCTTCGGGGAGATGGATCTCCTTACCGGAGTCGAGGAGGCGGCGACACGTGTCGACGTAATCGGGTTCGAAGAGCGAGTCACCGATCGGAAAGCCTTTCGCAGCAAGGAATGTGAAACACATTGCCCCACCGATCACGAGAGAGTCGACGACATTCAAGAGCGACTCGACAACGCCGAGCTTGTCGGAGATCTTCGAGCCACCGAGAATCGCAACGAATGGATGCTTCGGAGAATTACGCAGACCGAGCAGCACCTCCACTTCGCGCTCGAGGAGCCTTCCCATTGCCGACGGCAATGTCTTCGGTGGTCCAACGATCGACGCGTGGGCACGGTGAGCGGCGCCGAAGGCGTCGTCCACGTACAGATCGATGCCGTCGATCAACTCGGCCACAAAGGCCGGATCGTTCGACTCTTCACCCGGGTTGAATCGCAGGTTCTCTCGTACGTCGACGCCGGGGGCGAGTTCCGCGAGGCGGACCCGCACAGGCTCCATCGAATACTTCGCATCCGGGGCGCCTTTGGGCCGACCGAGGTGGCTCGCACACACGACACTTGCTCCTCGTTCGACGAGCCACTCGATGGTCGGAAGCGCAGATCTGATGCGAAAGTCGTCGGTGATCACACGATCACCAGCGGAGTTGGTCTCCATGGGTACGTTGAAATCGGTTCGCACGAGGACGCGCTTTCCCGATACATCGCCCAAGTCTTCGAGTCGCGGATGTCCACTCATGCTCACCGACACCACCGATCAGCGGCGACGCTTGGGCAGTTTCGACCCAGCAAACACCGTCATCTCGACGAGACGATTGCTGTAGCCCCACTCGTTGTCGTACCAAGCGAGAACTTTGGCCATCTTGCCCATGCTCATCGTCAGACCCGCATCGAAAATCGAGCTGTGTGGATCGCCGACGATGTCGCTCGACACGATCGGCTCTTCGGTGTAGCGGAGTACACCCTTGAGTGGACCACTTCCGGCAGCCTTGCGGAAGGCGGCATTGATCTCGTCGACGGAGGCCGCCTTCTTGAGATTCACGGTGAAGTCCACGACGGACCCTGTCGGCACGGGAACGCGCAGAGATGTTCCGTCGAGTTTGCCCTTCATGCTCGCCAACACGAGGCTGGTTGCGCGCGCCGCACCGGTACTCGTCGGCACGATGTTGATGGCAGCGGCGCGGGCTCGACGCAAGTCCTTGTGAGGACCGTCGACGAGCGACTGGTCCCCTGTATAGGCGTGCACGGTCTGCATCAGACCCTGATCGACGCCGAAGCTGTCATCGAGAACTTTCACGAGAGGAA
>JBJTGN010000286.1:0-2873 GCA_046093905.1 Actinomycetota bacterium | reverse complement strand
CTCCTCTCCGAGGTGCTGCTGCATTCGTTCGGCGACCTTGATTCGTCCGGCATCGGGGGAGACAATGACTGGGTTCTTTGCGTGTTCCCGGATGTATTGCTCGATCACGGGCATTGCCGTGAGGTGATCGACGGGTCCGTCGAAGAATCCCTGGATCTGGCCGCTGTGCAAATCGATCGAGACCATGCGTTTCGCACCAGCGGCTTTGAAGAGATCGGCAATGAGGCGGGCGGTGATGGGTTCACGCCCTTCGGCCTTGCGATCCTGGCGGGCGTATCCGTAGAAGGGGCACACCGCCGTGATGCGCTTGGCCGAAGCACGCTGCGCAGCATCGATCATGATCAGCTGTTCCATGATCGAGTCGTTGATCGAATGTCCGTTGAAGCCGAAATGGCTCTGCATGATGAACACGTCCGAACCGCGCACGCTCTCGGTGAACCTCGGCCGGATTTCGCCGTTCGCGAACTCCACGATGTTCGGCTCTCCGAGTTCGATTCCGAGATACCCGGCCACTTCTGATGCGAGGGCGTGGTGAGTGCGACCCGAGTACAGGGCCATGCGCTTCGTCGTTACCTTGTCCACCTGACTCAACGCACTTCCCTCGTTCCTCCGCCGTATCGCTGACGGGACCGGGCGGTCCGTCTCGATCGAGCGTTGCTGGTGAGAGCAGGTTCAGTCGGTGTCGGGACCGTTGTCCTTGCTCGAATCATAGAACGCACCGGTGTGTCGACCATCGGCAATCCGCGATCCAGATGTGAGATGTGCGAACGGTCCGACTGACACACGGCTGCCGATCTCAGCATTCACGGCGACCGTCGAGTCGACGGTCGATCCTTCACCGACTGAGCAGTCGACGAGACGAGTGTTGGGCCCGATTTCGCAACCGGCACCGATGACCGTGTGCCCCTGGAGGATGGTGCCTGGGAGCAGAGTCACGTCCTGGCCGATGCGCACGTTGACATCGATGAAGGTTTGGCGAGGATCGAACATCGTGACGCCGTTGAGGAGCCATCGCCGGTTCGTCCGGGCCCGGAGCTCGCGCTCGGCGAGAGCCAATTGCCATCGATCGTTGACACCCTGGGTTTCCTGGCTGTCGGCGTGAACGGCTCCGACGCGGTGGCCCATGCCCGCGAGAACAGAAATGACATCGGTGAGGTAGTACTCGGCTTGCGAGTTCTGGGGTGAGACGTGGCGCAGCGCAGGACCGAGGAGGTCACGGCGAAAGGCGTAGATCGACGTATTGATTTCCGTGATGCCGAGCTCTTCGCGAGATGCATCTCGGTGTTCGACAATGCGCGCAACTCGGCCGTCTTTCGCGCGCACGACGCGTCCGTATCCAGCTGGGTCATCCATCTGAGATGTGAGAACGGTCGCTGCGAGCGCACTCGCCTCGTGGTGGGAGACGAGATCGTCGATCGTCTCCTTGCGCAGCAGCGGTGTGTCACCCGGAACGACGACGATCGTCGAGGTGTCGTCGATGTCGTTCTCGACGAGTTGGTCGAGACGGGCGAGGCCGACAGCGACGGCATCACCCGTACCGCGTTGCACCTTCTGTTCGGCAAAGCGGATGTTGTCACGGTCCGCCAGATCGTGGGTGATTCGAGCGGTGACCTGGTCGGCGCCGAAGCCGACGACGACGATCGTCTCGTTCGGTTGGACCGCGTCGAGGGCGTGGATCACGTGCAGCACCATCGGTCGTCCGCAGATGGGATGCAGTGGTTTCGGGCGTTGAGATCGCATCCGCGTTCCCTCGCCGGCGGCCAGAACGATGGCATACAAGGGCATGGTGGTCTCCGTCGTGGATGAACTGAGCTCCGGGGAGAGGGCTCGAACCCCTATTCGCGGAATCAAAATCCGCTGTCCTACCATTGAACGACCCCGGAATCGGACGACGATCGAGAGGCACAGCCGCCTCGTCACTCGCCGAAACCAGCCTCAAACCTATCGGCGTTGGGACTCACGCCTGCGACTCGCTAGCGTGAGGAGCCTGTCATTGGAGAGGTCTCATGGGTTCTTTGATCAAGAAGCGTCGGAAGCGGATGCGCAAGAAGAAGCACAAGAAGATGCTCCGACGCACGCGTCACCAGCGTCGCAAGTAAACGCGTTCAGAGTTCGGACGTTCGCGTCCTGACGACTCGCACCTCTGCATCAGGCAACGAGGCGACCAGTTCCGGGTGACGCCCAGGCACGAACCAGGTCGCGCCACTTCCGGCAAGAGTCGGTCTGATTCCGCATGCTTCACGAATGCGGTCGCGCCATCGGCTGAGTTGCGGCTCCACATGAATCGCTGCAGGCTCGAGATCGTTTCCGTTGTCCCCACGTGGTCCACCGAGTTCGTCCCAAGCCTTGTACACCGCAGGTGTGCTGACGTGCAGTTGCGGAATGACGAGCGTGAATTCTTCGTCGACGAAGGAGACAGGTTCGATCACATCACCGATGCCGCGCACGATGGCGCGACCACCGCGCACACAGAACGGCACATCGGCACCAATTGCGGCACTTGCTGTCACGTCGTCGGGGGAGGTTCGTCCTGCCCAGCGAATGATGGCTGCTGCGTCAGTGGAACCGCCGCCGAGTCCGCCACCGTGAGGAATGTTCTTCGTGACCGACACGATTGCCGAACGACCGACGAAGTCGAGAGCTCGATGGACGAGATTCGTACCGTCGGCCGGGATGCCGTCGGCGTAGGGACCGGTGAACTCGAGATGGGCGCGCGTCGCGACGTCGTCTTTGTTCGCAGTGGCTGACGGGTTACTTGGTGCAATGTCGCTCACGCGTATCTCATCGCAGAGATCGAGACTCGTCATCACCGCATCGATGAGGTGATAGCCGTCGTCGCGAACACCGGTGATGCGGAGCGACAACGTCAGTTT
>JBJTGN010000285.1:0-3339 GCA_046093905.1 Actinomycetota bacterium | reverse complement strand
AGCCGAAACACCGTCAAGCATCAACCGAAGACGAAATGGCAGGTATCAACCGAAGTAATACAAGGAACTAGTAGGGCGGGTCGGACTTGAACCGACGACCAATGGATTATCGATCATGGACTCTCGCCGATTCCCTGATTATCCGAAAAGCATTGCAGAGCAACATGTTTACGCACTATGGATACTCAGCTGCCCTCGTGGATTCTCGTGGATTCTCTCCCAATTCGGGTGAATAAAGTACGAGCTCTTATGGGCAGCGACCAAGGCCCGTCTCGTCCACGTAGACGTCGGGACCTCGCTCTACGACGCAGCCGATATCGAAGGCTTTGAGCAATTCGATCATGTCTCCGGGCGGCGACTGGGGCAGGAGTAGCGACAGCACAGTTCCCGGATAGTCCTTTTGCACGTATCTGGCGTAGTCGAGTATCTGCCCCAATGCCAGTCGCACGCTCATCCGGTTCGTCACCCCTTTGGCTTCATAGAGCACCCTTGCGGTCTCGTCAGCGAGGTCTGTGTAATGGCTGCCCGATGACCCGGCTGTGACGATCCGGTAGCGGGTCACTTTGTGCTTGTGTACGTCTACGAGATACCGCTCGAACCTGTCAGACAGTTGCGCCTCGAGCCTTTGCGCCTTCTTCGTTCCGGCTTGCTGATATTCATATTCTGATTTTTCGTTCGCCTCGGTGGGAACGGCGTGGACACCGACCGGCGCAACCTCGTTGACACCGCTGAACGGGTTCGCCTCCTGGGTCCGGCGGATCACGTCGCCGACCGGCCGCATGTTGAACACGTACACGTCGCGCATGTTGCCGTCGAGATCGCGATCGCGCTTCACGTCATAGGGCTTGTCGGCGTCGAGTGCGAATTCACCCAAATATCGCTGGAGTTTCGTCTTTTTGCCCGCCAAGGTGCCGTCGGCCACGAAGACCCGCAACGCCCGACCGTCTGCGATGTGGTCCCGGATGGCCTTGTTTCCGTCGGTCATCTCCTGGTCGCCGTATTTGCCTTCACCTGTGTAGCGAAAGACGTCCCCGTCCCATCCGTCAAAGTGATAGCCGGCGGAGTTCGGCGACCCGGGATCCGAGAAGATCATGATGTTCGGCGTGGTTGCGGAGTGCGCGATGCCGGCTTGCTGGTTCCCCCCGAACTTGGCCAGCTCGGCGCGAGTGGTGACGTCATTGGGCTGCAGGTCCCAACCCCCCGGTGTTGTCATGGCGGCATCGTAAGACCGAAGACCGACATCACACCGGAGGTCGGCAGCAGATCCATGCGGGTGGACCACGACATGGTGGTGTGTTCGCCAGCGGGGTCGCCGGCGTCCCAAAACGAGGGGCTGCGCGAACCATCGTGGACACCGACACGCCGCGCCGAAGGATTTGCCCAGTTCAAAAGGGGTACGTACACCAAAATCTTGACGGCGTACGTACCCCTGTGTCAGTCTTTCCTTGCGTCCCCACTCGAGTCGCATCGCACGGGGTCGCAAACCACACCGACCCGGGAATTATCGCATTCCCGGCTTAAAGAAAGAAGAACAAAGATGGCTATTCAGCCTACTTTCGACCAGGTCCTTTTCTCCCAGGATGGGGGTGAGGAAGTCGTCGAGATGGTGATGTCCATGCAGGACATCGTCGATTTGCACAAGACCGGGCGCCTTCACGTCGAGAACGCCCGGCCGATGCACGCGCGCAAGACCTTGAAGAGCGGGCGTGAGTCCTACACCGGCACCGACAGCCGGCTGAAGAACTGGACGGACCAGTTGAACCGCAACAAGGGTGTCCTGGGCAACCTGTCGTGGAACTTCGACCCGGACGACTGCGAGGTCGAGCTGGACAGGAAGAACGGCCGCCTGACCCTCAAGAGCGGCACCATCACCACCCCGGACTCGGCCACCCGGCACCGAGCGATCATCGACGCCTCCAACGCGACGCCGCCGACGATCGACCTGAGCCGCAAGGTCAGCGTCCGGGGCTGGTTCGTGCGGCGCCAGCATGTGGACGACATTGCCGACGAGTTGACCTTCGAGCAGGTCTTCGACTCCTACAACCAGGATGGCAAGCCGGTCAACGCCACCGTGGCCAAGTACAACTTCCAGCGGGACGAGATCGCCAAGCTGGTCCGGGCCGTGTTCGAGGAGTCGCCCCACCTCGGCCTGGACAACGTCGAGACGGTGCAGAACAGCATCAGCAAGTCGTCAAGCAAGCTTTGCGCCTACAACACCCTGCACACCGGTTTCGACACCAACTGGAAGATCGACCTGAACAACCAGGCCGATCTCGACCGCGAGGTCAAGTGGGTGGTGGCGGCCTTCGACGCCCTGGTGGAGGCGCTTCCGGACGGCGGCCGGGTTGGCAAGGCCGCTGCGCAGAAGTTGCGGGACGGCAGCGTCATCCGCAGCGCGGTGCTGGTGCACGCCTACATCGCCCTGCTGTGCCAGATCCGCGACATCGGCGGCTCACCGGACGAGTACTTCCGCAAGCTGCCGGGCACCGTCAAGCTGGAGGCCGACTCTACCGAGACCGTGCTGCGGGACGGCAAGATCGTGCCGCGCTTCCGCGAGGGCGACGAGGTCGACTTCTTCTCCTACGGCAACCCGTTGTGGCAGAAGACCGGCCTCCTGCTCCCCAACGAGGACAAGAAGACCGGCGTCACCAAGATGGGCATGTTCAACGCACGCCAACAGCGCAACGCCGTCACCGCCGCGTTGCGGGCCCGCGTCGGCCTTCCCGAGGAGGGCTGACCCGCACGGTGCGGTGACTGATACTCGCCGGAGAATTTAAAGCGGCCCCGACCGGCACTGAGCTGGTCGGGGCCGCTCTCGTTTTGTTCACGGCCGCACCTGCCCCCGCGCATCAACAACTTCTGGCTCTGCCCGGCCGCCGGGGCGCCGGAGTCGTGGCGGCTAGCGACCGGTACACCACAGACATGGTGCACTGTGGCCCCGGTGATGAGGCTCATCGAAAGTCCTCAGGTGTGCTTACCGAAATTCCCCACCTGTGGGCGCCTGTCAGCGTAGTGGTTGGCGGTTGCCGGTGGTGGTTCGGCGCAGGTTTTCCGCGGCGGCGTGGTGGTCTCGGAGGCGGTAGGACTCGCCGTCGAGGTTGACCACGATGGAACGGTGCAGGAGTCCGTCGAGCATTGCGGCGGCGACGGTGGTGTCGCCGAGGATTTCGCCCCAGGAGCCGACGCCTCGGTTGGTTGTGATAACGATGCTGGTTTTCAAATACCGTTGGGAGACAACCTGAAACAGCGCCGAGGCTGCTTCGGCTTGCAGTGGCAGGTAGCCCAGTTCGTCGATCACGAGCAGGGTCGGCCCGGCGAAGAAGCGCATCGTGGTAGCCC
>JBJTGN010000284.1:0-5777 GCA_046093905.1 Actinomycetota bacterium | reverse complement strand
TCGAAGGGCGGCGTCGTCGGAATGACGCTGCCGATTGCGCGTGACCTTGCAGCGGTTGGAGTGCGCATCAACACCGTTGCTCCCGGCCTGATCGACACCCCGATCTACGGCGAGGGCGAGGGAAGCGAAGCTTTCAAGGGCAAGCTCCAGAGCGGAGTTCTCTTCCCGAACCGACTCGGCTTCGCGACCGAGCTCGCATCGATGGTCGTCGAGTGCGTCACCAACAGCTACATGAATGCCGAAACGATTCGCGTCGACGGTGGCATTCGTATGCCTCCTAAGTGACGATCATTTCTACGTCGTATAGTCGGCGTTGATTCTGATGTAGCCGTCAGTCAGGTCGCAGCCCCATACGGTTGCGGCTTGGCTGCCGGTCGACAGGCTCACATGAATGGCGATGTCGTGCCCGCGCATGTAATCACTGAGTCGTGACAGTTCCCGCTCATCGATCGGTCTCGGGTAGACCTCGAGGTCGCCGAAGCGAATCACGACAGCATCGGGGTCGATGTCTGTGTACTGGCTGCATTTTCCGACAGCCATGGCAACTCGTCCCCAGTTGGGGTCGGCTCCATGAACAGCAGTTTTCACGAGGGGTGAGTTGACGATGGCCTTGGCAACAGTCTTGGCCTGCTCCCTGTCACGTGCGCAATCCACGTGAACCTCGATGAGCTTTTCTGCTCCTTCGCCATCTCGCGCGACTTGCTTGGTGAGTGAGAGGCACACCGATTCGAGTGCAACCTCGAAGTCCGAGAGGTCGACGTGTCCCGCTGCACCGCTCGCAAGAACGATGGCTGTGTCCGACGTGGAGGTGTCACTGTCGATCGACACGCAGTTGAACGTCCTGTCGATCACGCGGCGCCATATTCGATCGAGATCGTCGCCGTTCACGGCGGCATCGGTGAACACCATGGTGATGAGAGTCGCCATGTCGGGCTCGATCATCCCGACGCCTTTTGCCACGCCGACGATTCGAGCATCAGCCACGTTTGCCTCGGCAATCTTGTGAACCGTGTCGGTCGTCATGATTCCTTGGGCCACGGAAATCGCATCCGTCCCGGAGATCTTCCGAGGCACCTGTGCCAGCCCGGTACGGATTCTGTCCATCGGGTATCGGCGCCCGATCACGCCAGTCGAGGCGATGAGAACGTCACTCGGGTCACAGTTCAGAGCTTGGGAGACGCCGGTGACCACTTCTTCGGCATCACTCAGACCCTGAGGTCCATTTGCGACGTTGGCATTCTTGGACAGCACGACGACGGCGCGTGCAGTGTGGTTTGCAACATGACGACGGCTGATGTCGACACTGGGTCCTGCGAAGCGACTCTTCGTGAACACTCCAGCGGCGGCAACGGGCTTGTCGGCAGCAACGATCACGAGGTCGTTCGTCGTGTCCTTGATGCCGATGTTTGCAACGTGACTCGTGAATCCTTTGGGAAGCTCGACCATCGTCGACTCAGTTCTTGTGCAGGGCAGCGTTCAGGCCACCCCAGTTCCCTGATCGTTGAACAGCTTCCACTGAACCCGTGACGCTATTGCGACGGTAGAGAAGGCCCCTCGCACCGGACAGCGCAGATCCCTTGACGATTTCACCATCGGGGAGACTCACTCGAGTCCCCGCGGTGACATAGAGGCCAGCCTCGACGATGCATTCGTCGCGGAGGCTGATGCCGATTCCGCTATTCGCTCCGAGAAGGCATCGCTCACCGATGCCGATGACTTCCTTGCCTCCTCCGGACAGGGTGCCCATGATCGAGGCACCACCGCCGATGTCACTCCCGTCGCCGACGACGACACCAGCAGAGATACGTCCTTCGACCATCGACGCGCCGAGGGTGCCGGCGTTGAAGTTGCAGAACCCCTCGTGCATCACGGTCGTTCCCGGCGACAGATACGCACCCAGGCGAACGCGGTCGGCATCAGCGATCCGCACGCCACTCGGCACGACGTAGTCGGTCATTCGTGGAAATTTGTCGACGCCGTGGACGGTCAATATTCGTCCGCTTCGACGCTCTTCGAAGCGGATCTTCTCGACTCGATCGGGCAGCACAGGACCGAGGTTCGTCCAGGCGACATTCGTCAACAGGCCGAATGCGCCATCGAGGTTGACGGTTCGAGGTCGAGCGAGCCTGTGTGACAGGAGATGGAGCCGCAGGTAGACGTCGACGGCATCTTGTGGGGCAGTCTCGGTATCGATCGTGATGGTCGTCGACTCCACGCGAATTCCGCGCAGGGCATGGTGCTGTTCCTCGGGGGATCCGTCGAGAGGGTCAGGTATGGATCCCCAACCGAGTTGGTGGAACCAGGCGTCGAGGATTGCGCCGTCTTCGGAAGATCCATCGTGAACCCGCGTGACGAATGCGTGGCCCCATGCTGCAGGCATCGTGATACTCCTTCGATCGTGTGCGATCAGTTTGTCAGATGACGTGTTCGTCGGTCAGAAGACTTCGGGACGAAGGGTGGGGAAGAGGATGACCTCTTTGATCGACGGTACGCCGGAGAGCAACATCGCAACGCGGTCCATTCCGATTCCGAGACCGCCCGTGGGTGGAAGCCCGAACTCGAGAGCCCGCAGATAGTCCTCGTCGACTGTGCCGCGCTCTGCGTCGCCGGCTTCTTTTGCAGCCTGCTCTTCTTCGAAGCGAAGTCGCTGTTCGATCGGGTCGTTCAACTCGCTGTACCCGTTCGCAAGTTCCCGGCAACCCACGAACAGTTCGAATCGCTCTGTGAGGTGAGGGTCGTTTCGGTCGGTGCGCGCAAGCGGTGAGATTTCGACCGGGTGACCGGTCACGAATGTCGGGCGCACCAATGACGATTCGGCGGTGGCTTCGAAGATCTCCTCGATGATCTTTCCCGAACCCCAACGCTGTTCCCATCTGATGCCATGATTCTCGGCGACTTTGCGGAGACTCTCGACAGTTTGGGATGGGTGAACCTCGACACCCGCGTGTTCAGCGATGAGTTCGATCATGCTTGCTCGGCGCCAAGGTTCGGCCAGATCGACGGAGTGGATCTCGCCGTTCGAGTCGGCAATATCCACGACCGTCGTGCCAATCGCATCACGGGATGCTCGAACGATCAATTCCTCGGTGAGAGCCATGACCTCGCTGTAGTCGGCAAAGGCCTGATAGAGCTCCATCATCGTGAACTCGGGATTGTGTCGAGTGCTGATGCCTTCATTGCGGAACACGCGACCGATCTCGTAGACGCGCTCCATTCCGCCGACGATCAAGCGCTTGAGGTGCAGTTCGAGAGCAATTCGCAAGAACAATTGCATGTCGAGCGAGTTGTGGTGAGTGACGAAGGGACGAGCATGGGCGCCACCGGCTTCGACATGCAACACAGGAGTTTCGACCTCGATGAAACCGCGTTCGGCGAGTGAATGTCGGAAACTTGCGATCACTGCGTGGCGCACTTCGAAAGCGCGCCGCGCTTCATCGTTGACGATGAGGTCGGTGTAGCGCTGACGAAAACGTGTGTCGGTATCGGTCAAGCCCTTCCATTTGTTGGGGAGGGGACGAATCGTCTTCGAGAGCAACTGAAGGCGATCGACCTTGATCGAGAGTTCGCCTTTGCGAGTGGTCATCACCGTTCCATGTGCTCCGACCCAGTCTCCGAGGTCGTATTCGCCAGCCGCCTCGAATCCCTCATCTCCGATGACGGCCTTGGAAATGAACAATTGGATCTCGCCGGATCGGTCGCGCAAGGTGGCAAAGATCAACTTTCCCTGTTCGCGAATCAGCATCAGGCGACCTGCGACAGCGACTTCTGTGTCCGTCTCAGTTCCTGCCTCGAGGTCCCCCCAACCCGTACGGACATCAGCGAGGGTGTGGGAACGATCGAATCGATAGGGGTACGGCTCGACACCGCGTTCGCGCATCCCGGCCAGAACTGCGAGCCGACGATTCTTCTCGGCCAGGAGGCCACTTCCCGTGAGTTCGGGGGTCTCGAGGTCGTCGTTCGGCTGCTCGCTCACAATCATGAAACCGTATCTCCTGGGAGGGTCGGTGGAGGGGAGTCGCCGATCTCCACGTCCTCATCGGGCAGACATCGACGGCCGATACCGAGATGAACTCTCGAAACGTGCAGGGAGGCTTCGAGTGTCGACGGATATCCTTTCGGCATGGCAGTCCGCTTTCTCGTTATTGGCGGAGGTCCAGCCGGCAACATGGCGGCGACGTACGCCGCACGTCTCGGAGCCGAAGTCACCGTCATCGAACGCGAAATCGTCGGCGGTGCAGCCCACCTCCTCGATTGCATTCCTTCGAAGACGATGATCGCAACTGGTGGAGCAATGACCTTCGGTCGACAGTTGCGTGGCATGGGTCTCGAGGAAATGCGCCCTGAGGTCGATGTCGAGGCACTGAACGATCGCATCGACGACATCAGGGAACACCTGTCTCAGAACACGGCAACCCTGCTCGAGAGTCAGGGCGTTCGGATTCTCAGAGGGAGCGCAACGTTCCTCTCGTCTCATACCGCTGAGATTCTCGATGCGAAAGGCGAGCGTCAGACGATCGAATTCGATTCCGCTCTGATTGCCACCGGGTCGCGTCCGCGTATCCCCGATTGGGTGGTGCCCGACGGTGACAGAATCCTGACGACTCGTGATTGTTATCCGCCCAAGGATTTCCCGACGAGCGTGTGTGTCGTTGGATCAGGTGTGACCGGCGTGGAGTTCGTGCACATGTTCGAGTCCTTCGGGGCCGAGGTCACACTCGTTGTCAGCCGTCAGCAGGTTCTGCCCGGGAAAGACCCGGAGGTCGCTGCCGTCCTCGAAGAGGACTTCCTGCGTCGAGGAGTCAAGCTTCTCAAGGGAGCTCGATCACAGTCGATCGTACGCGAGGGCGATGGAATCGTTGTTCGCTGCGATGACGGACGCACGGTACGAGCCACCCATGCTGTCCTTGCCATCGGATCAGTGCCCAATAGCAGTGACCTGAATCTCGAGGCAGCTGGCGTGCACATGGACGGCGGCGGCTACATCCCGATCAACCAGCACTGCGTGACCAATGTGGATCACATCTACGCGGCGGGTGATGTCAGCGGCAAGCTGCCGTTGTCCTCGGTCGCCTCGATGCAAGGCCGCAAGGTCGCCGAGCACGTCATGGGTCTGCACACGCGTCAGCACCGACATCTCGATTACGACAAGGCGGCATCGGCGATCTTCACCGAACCCGAAATCGCCGACGTCTGCCTCGGGGCGCAAGATTCGAGTCACCAAAGTGCCGTTCTCGGCAACACCGAAGGCGCTGATCAACAACGACTCCCGCGGAGTCGTGAAGATCATTTCGGATCCGGCAACTGGAGTGGTTCTCGGCGGTTCGATCGTCGGTCGTCATGCAGCAGAACTCATCAGCGTGATCGCACTCGCTGTCACGGCGAATCTCAAGGTTTCCGACATCGTCGAGAGCCTTCTCGTCCACCCGGCGCTCGCCGAAGCGCTGGCCGAAGCAGCGGAGTAGTCGATGTCGACATTCGACCCACCCAACATCGTCGAAAGACAAGATGCGCTCGGAAGTATCGGTCGGCGAGCCCTTGCCCAGTTCCTCGACGGGCTCGTCGTCGGTCTGCCGTTGTTCTTCGTGACGCTGCCATTCGGAACCTCGATCACCAGCGAGGAGTTGTCCGATTCGCAGTTGCTGTGGTTGACCGTGCTCTGGGTCGGGGCGTCGCTCGTCTACAACACCGTGGCGATTGCGGTGTGGGGATCGACTGTCGGCAAGCGATTGATCGGATTGAAGGTTGTCTATCGGTCCGATGGCGGACCAGTGTCATGG
>JBJTGN010000283.1:0-4678 GCA_046093905.1 Actinomycetota bacterium | reverse complement strand
ACCATGTACGCGCGACACGCATCTGTTGTGATCGTGAATCCCGGCGGGACAGGAAGGCCGAGAACACTCGTCATTTCCGCAAGGTTGGCGCCCTTTCCACCGAGAAGCTCCTTCATCTGCATTGGAGGGCGACGGTGTTTGTGATCGAAGGCGAAAACATACGGCACGACCGGGGATTCTAGGACGACCTCTCGCTCGTCTCGCCACTGACCTCGGGCTGAGTCGCCATCGAGGACTTTGAGTCGTATTCTTGACGCGAGTGAGAGTATTCGGCTTCCCTGTCAAGGTGCGTGCCGGTTTCGGCATCTTCATGCTGTTGATCATCGCTCTGAACGGCTTGGAGCTCGGACTGTGGCTCGCTGGCTCGATCGCTGTCTTCACTCTTGCGCACGAATTGGGTCATGCGCTTGCTGCACGTCGTACTGGATCCGAAGCCAGTATTTCTCTCGACTTCATGGCTGGTTACGCCTCGTTCGTTCCCACGCGACCTCTCAGTCGTCGCGAGCGAGCACTGATTTCTGCAGCAGGACCAATGACCCAGATCACCTTGGGGTTGCTCGTACTCATCGTTATCGGTGTGAATCCGTTCGATCACCAGCAATTCGCTGCCGGCTACGCAACATTGGCGATCTGGTGGGCCGGACCGATCATCGGCGTCTTCAACCTCATCCCAGTACTTCCTCTCGACGGTGGAAACATCGCGTCGGAAGCGATCGACTATTTCGTGCCGGGACGCGGTCGTTCGCTCATGGGAGCACTCAGCATTCCGCTGACTGCTGGCGCCTTCGCATTCATGGTCCTCGACCCAAATCTGCGCCCAATGGCTGCGTTCGCCGGACTTCTCCTCGTTTTGCAAGTGCAGATCCGAGCAGCTGAACGTGCAGCCGACAGAGTTGCGTTTCCTCCCTCACGTCATCCTGCAGCTGTTGCAGAAGATCTCTCCTGGCGAACAGGCCGCGCGCACATTCCGCACGATCCGTTCGTCTTGTCGCCGTGGTGGGAAGCCCACACTCTCGCAGTCACTGGAAACCCTGCACCGGGCGTTCCTGTTCTCGCAGATCTTCGGAACACAGATGCCGAACAGAAGGTCTGGTGGCCACCAGTTGCTGCTTCCGTCGAACAATTGGAAGCGGTGGTTTCAGCATTGCCGAGACCGCTTCCCCTTCCGACAACGACCACGCCGAGTCGAAGCGCATTGTCACTTCTCGATGTTCTTCGTCGGACCGAGCATTTCGACGATGCGATCACCTACGGAACGAGTCTGTACAGCGTTCAGCCATCGGCCGATGTTGCGATCGAACTCGCCCGCTGCCTCGTACACGTCGATCAACCCGATCTCGCAGTGGAGTGGCTCTCGACTGCCGCTCGGCAGCCAGAGTCCTACGATCATCTCCGTTTGGTCATCGGCTTCCTGCCCGACTTCCAGTTGTTGAACGAACGTCGAGACTTTCAGGAATTGATCGCGCAACTCAGTTCGGAGAACTGACCAAGTCACCCAGTTCGAACTGTCGGGATACTGAAGCAAGAGCCCACTCTCCCGCGATCGATGTGACCGTCCCCACTTCGGATCCGTCGATCACGATCGCCTCGCCAACAGCGGTCGACTTTCCGGTTGCTTCACGCAATTCATGGACTCGAATTCGACGCTGGGTCCGAGGTGCACTCGACCCTCGACTGTCCATCCGCTCCACCAATTCCTGCCCCGGGTAACACCCCTTGGTGAAATTCACGGCGATGCCGACGAGACCGGTCGCAGCGACGAGAGTTTCACCGGGAACGATCTCGCTTCCCATTGCAGGCCAACCGTTTCGGACGCGCTCCTCATCGAGACCCCGAGTGCTGATGTCGGATCCACCCATTCCTCCAGCGACCTTGCCGATATCGACGACTGCGTCATCGGCGATCGGGAGCACGTCGACGGCTCGACCGTCGCCCCACCAAGCTTCCACGACGAGGTTCGATTGGCCTGCGAGCACCTCTCTCACCGAATCCGAGATCGGACGGTCCTCGACTGATCGCACAGCGACACCCGAACGAATACTCACGGTGAAGTTCACATCGACACGAATCTTGAACTTGTTCAGACGCGCAAGAAGTATGTCGCCCAAACCAGGAACCGAATCCGTGTCGAGAAGAAATGCATCGTCACGAAAACGCGACACCCTCACCAGAGCCACGATCTTTCCGCTCGGATCGAGGACGAAGGAATAGCGGGACTGCCCAACCGAAAGCGACTGGATGTCGTTGCTCAACTGTGAATGCAGATACGTGGCAACATCCGCTCCGATTGCTTCGACGCACAGCCTTTCAATGGGCGAGATCAACATGTCACCGGACATCTCCACGTCACGCGCTCGTTCCACCGAGGCGTCTGCGCTCGGTCATCCGCCGGGCTGCGGGCACAGCTGTGAGAAGTCCTGCAGCCTTGTTGCGACACTCGAGATCTTCATCATCCGGATCACTGTCGGCAACGATTCCAGCTCCCGCCTGCAGATACGCGGCCCTGGGGCCGATGAACATCGTACGAATCGCAATAGCCGTGTCGAGGTTCCCGCTGAAGTCGACGTATCCGACAACACCTGCATACGGTCCTCTCTTCACCGGCTCGAGTTCGTCGATGATCTCCATCGCGCGAACCTTCGGAGCTCCACTCACCGTTCCGGCGGGCAACGTCGCCCGCAGGACATCGATCGCGCCTCGACCTTCGAGCAATTGGCCACTCACCTGCGATGTGAGGTGCATCACGTGGCTGTACTTCTCGAGAGTCATCAATTCGTCGACAACCACCGTTCCGAATCGTGCAACCCGTCCGACATCGTTCCGAGCCAAGTCGACGAGCATGATGTGCTCCGCGATCTCCTTCGGATTCTCCCGGAGTTCGGCGGCGAGTCGACGATCGTGATCGTCGTTCATCCCCCGTTTGCGGGTTCCCGCAATAGGACGACTGATCACTCGACCGCCCAACAACTGGACCATCGGCTCAGGCGAACTTCCCACGATCGTGATTCGTGGATGGCGAAGAAAGTACATGTACGGACTGGGGTTGACCTGCCTCAGCACTCGGTACATGTCGAATGGATCGGCCTCGATCTGCAGCTCGTATCGCTGTGACAAGACAACTTGGAATATGTCTCCGGCGCGGATGTACTCCTTGGCAGTGCGAACAGCATCCTGATACCGACCCGACGACAGCGATGACACGACAGACGGAAGATCGTCGTCTCGACGAGGCGGCTCGACTGGCGAGTATGCGAGAGGTCTTGAAAGGTCTTCAACTGCACGCAGTGCTCGTCGCGAAGCATCGTCGTACGCTTGGTCCAACTCGGCGTCTGTGAACGAATGACCAGCGGTAGTGACAACGGGAACGCTCTCGATCAAATAGACGCGCTGTCGCCAGTGATCGAAAGCGGCCAATGATCCGATGACGCTCATCACAGCGTCCGGAAGATGTCTGTCGTCTTCAGGAGTGTCGGGAAGGTGCTCGACCTCGCGCACGATGTCATACCCGAGATACCCCATGACGCCGCCCTGAAGTGGAGGAAGATCGGCAATCACAGGACTGCGATAGATCGTGAGCAGCGATTCGACAGCTGCCAGCATTCCCTGATCGAGAGGCACCGCTGCAGGAATGTCTCCATCGACGCTGATCATCCCATCCGTCAACGTCAACGTTGCACGAGGGTGTCGACCGACGAAGCTGAAACGACTCCACCGCTCACCATGTTCGACCGATTCGAGGAGAAAGCCCGGCTCGTCGCCCACAAGTTTCGCAAAGGCGGCAACAGGAGTTTCGAGGTCGGCCAGAACCTCTGCCCACACAGGCACGACGGTGTAGTCCTTGGCCAGAGCGTGGAACTCCTCACGAGTCGGCTTGACGTCGATCATGACTGCGAACCCAGAGCCCGAAAGAAACATGTCCTTTCGCCGGTATGGCAGGCTCCCTTGCCCTCCTGTTCGACTTTGAACAGCAGCGTGTCTCCGTCACAGTCGATGTAGGCCTCGCGCACGAATTGGCGGTCTCCGCTCGAATCACCTTTGCGCCAGAGTTCCTGACGGCTTCGACTCCAGTAGACCATTCGACCTTCACTCAGCGTCATCGCCAAACTCTCGGCGTTCATCCACGCCATCATCAAGATGTCACCTGTCGCGATGTCTTGAGCAATGGCCGGTACGAGACCATCACTGTTGAAGGTGACGTCGTCAGGATGGGCGATCGAAAGAGGTTGTGTCACGAAGACATTCTCTCAGAGATACAAGCCAGTGTGACTGTCGATTCTCGTTGCGGCGACCGCGTGGATGTCCCGTTCACGCAGCATGATGTAGTCGTTGCCGCCGACCTCGACCTCATAACGGTCGTCGGGACTGAAGAGCACCTTGTCGCCCACCTCGGCGGCGCGCACCTACTGCCCGAGCGCCACCACTGCGGCCCACACCAGGCCCTGCGCGACCTGCGCCGTCGCGGGACTGAGGATGCCGCCGCTACTGAAGCGCTCGCCGTCGCCGCCCTGCACGCGGACGAGCAGCCGGTCGTTCAGCATCTTGATCGGCAGCTTCTGGTCCGACATGGCTGGCAGGGTACCCGTTGCCGCCGCGCCGCCGACCGTGCCGTGCAGCCCTACCGGGCGGCCCGCTCGACGAGGCGCGCCGCCGCGGACACGCCGCGCTCAGCCTCGTAGAT
>JBJTGN010000282.1:0-6538 GCA_046093905.1 Actinomycetota bacterium | reverse complement strand
CCTCGCTATTCCCGCGTGGTTGTCGACTCCGATCGAATTCGACCTGACGAAGTTCTACCCACCCACTTCCCCGTTCTCGTACGCCCCACTTCGAATCGTGCCGTATTGCCATCAGCGCGGCCTCCTCCCCAGGTTGTTCTTCTCTGATTTTTATCTCGGAGATGTCGCCTACCAGGCTTCCCATTACGACCCGAAAATCACACTCAACACATCGACCAAGCACACCCGCTCGTACCTTCTTCATGATGTTTTCTTCACTCATGCGGCACTTCAAAAGTGGCATCGCAATGAAGTCATCCAGGCTCGCGGTCGTCTCGCTGAACTTCTCGAGCTCGACGGTCGATCATTCGCCCAATCGATCCAGCACCGCTGGGGAAAGAGGAACAACTGATGAATACCACCACAATTTCGAACAACAGCCGACTCGCAGCACGTCTGCCGGAGAGCATCGTCCATGCTGACCACTTCGACGACATTCCGACCACGTTGTTCGAGATTCGCAACTTTCTCCCACCCGACGTTTTCGAGTCTCTTGCTGAATCGTTTCCGACTTCGGACACGCAATACCGAATTCACGAGCGTGGCAAGAAAAAGTTTCTTCAAAATACTCAGCAGGCTTTCTGGGATGTCCTCGATTCAGCTCCGGCATGGCGACGGTTCTATGACGAGTTCTACACGTCGGAAGTGGTCGGACAGCTCGAGAAGCTTGCTGTACCTCACATGCAGTATCGAGTCGAAGAAGAACGCAAACCATGGCGACTCACACAATCATGGCGTCGTCAACCTGGTCCCCTGGGTCGAATCTCGCGCTCGGTCTACTCGACAAAACTCGCGAGAGGAATTCGTGGCGCCTGGGCAAAAGTTACGTCTTCCTCCGCGGTGATTCATCTCCTACCCAAACGGAGATTCACGCGCGTCGAACTGGGCTTCGAGTTCTCAATTCTGAACAACGGGGACGCAATTCCTCCGCACACCGACAATGTCGACAAGCTGCTGTCGTTGATGATTTACTTCCCCACATCAGAAGAACAGGCCCGAGCACCCCTCGGGACCGAGTTCTGGCGAGGACGAGATGGGCGGCTGCCGCAGAGCCAATGGGACAGCGGCCTTCTCGACACAGATGAGTCAGCCGAGTTCTATGAGCACCACGAGATGTACTACCAGGTGCCGTTCCAATCGAATGTCCTCGTGGGCTTCATCAAGAGCGACATCTCGTGGCATGGCTTGAGACCACTCGAACTCGGCCCGGACGAAGAACGGCGCGGTCTGGTGATCAACCTCTACCACCGCACTCCGGCCCGGCGTAAGAAAGTGCACGGTTTCCGGGCAGAGAAGTCGTTTCCACAACGATTTCCTGCCGATACAAATGCTTAGGGCAAATTGCTAGTCACTTTGTCTCGTTATCCTGTTATCAATGAGCGGGACAACGAACAACGCACAGCTCACGCTCCTCGACTGCACTCTCCGCGACGGCGGTTACTACAACGACTGGGACTTCGCTACTCCCCTGATCGACAGGTACCTCCATGCAATGGCTCAGTCCCGCGTGCCGGTCGTCGAACTCGGCTTCCGCTTTCTCGAGCCGACCGGATATGCCGGACCGACGGCGCATACCACCGATGCATTCATCAATGATCTGACCATTCCGGCGAACATCACTCTTGGCGTCATGCTCAACGCCAAGGATCTGGTGACATATTCGGGTGGGCCATCGGCTGCCATCGACAAGCTCTTTGCCCCAGCATCCGACTCGCAAGTGAACCTCGTGCGGATTGCCACAACCTGGAACGAGTTGTCGAACCTTCGGTCGGCAACTGATCGCCTCATCGAACTCGGATACACCATTGGCGTGAACCTCATGCAGGTTCACGCACGCTCCGCTCGCGAACTGGCCGAGTTCGGCACATGGTGCGCAACAGCAAACGTCGCCGTTGCCTACTTCGCGGACTCATTCGGAGGGCTGTACCCATCGGACATCGCCCCGATCGTCAATGGAATCAGTAGCACGTTCGCAGGTCCCATCGACTGTCACCTTCATGACAACCTGTCACTCGCAATGGCGAACTCTCTTGCAGCCATCGACGCAGGAGTGACCTGGGTCGATTCGACCATTCGTGGCATGGGACGCGGACCGGGGAACGCCCGCACGGAATATCTCGCCGTTGAATTGAGCAGACGCAACATGCTCGATCTCGACGTGCAACCTCTGCTCGGTCTCGTCACAGATGACTTTGCGCTTCTTCACGATGAATACGGCTGGGGAACGAACCTCTTCTACGTTCTGTCAGCCTGCAACGGAGTGCATCCAACGTATGTCCAGAACATGCTCGGAGACTCACGCTTCGACACGGCCGACATCGTTGCGGCGATCGAAGAGCTCGGCAAGTCTGGTGGCGCCAGCTACAGCATGGATCGAGCAACCGCTGCAGCTGCCGCTTCGATGTCATCGACATCGGGAAGCTGGGATGCAACGGGTTGGTGCGATGGACGGGACGTACTGATCGTCGGCCCAGGGGACTCGGTGCGCGACCGTCGACACGATATCGAGAAGTACATCGCCCGGGTTCGACCGACGGTCATCAATCTGAACCTGACACCGCTGGTCGACCCCCATTTGATCGATGCGTATGTCGTGTGCAATCCCATGCGCGCAAAGCTCGACTTGCTGCACCTTCCAGAAGACTCGACACCAGTCATCACACCTGACGCGATCGGGACGCTGATTTACGTGTCGCGTCCACATCAGCCCGTCCAGGCTTTCGGATTCGACGTTTCACCGGGGACATTCTCGATTGATGCTTCGCAATGCTCCATCCCGCACGGAATCGTGACCGCATATGCGTTGGCGGTTGCCGCCCGAGGCGGAGCTCGCTCCATTTCTCTGGTCGGCCTCGACGGCTTCCCCGTGTCGGATCCGCGACACAGCGTGATGGTCGACGTCTTCGACTCGTTTGCTCGGATCGATGGAACTCCTCCCATCGGCTCGCTCACTCCGACGTCGTATCCCGTGCGAGCTTCGTCTCTCTACGCTCCAGCAGAGTCGTGAGCCATTTCATCGTCATTCCTGCACGCTGGCAATCGTCGCGATTCCCCGGCAAGCCACTTGCCGATCTCGCTGGCACACCCGTCCTCGTTCACGTGTGGGAGCGCTGCCGCCTGGCGATGGATGACGACCGCATCATTGTTGCGACGGACGACGATCGCATCGCCGATGTCATGAACGCCGTCGGCGCTCGAGTTGCAATGACATCATCCACTTGCCTCACAGGAACGGATCGCGTCGCAGAGGTTGCACGTACCTTCGCCGCCGATTGGTATGTCAATGTCCAAGGAGACGAACCGTTCGTCGATCCCCAAGCAATCGTTTCAGTGATGAGTGCTGCGGAGGTTGCGTCAGCCGACATCGCTGCCATCAATGCCATGAGCCCCATCACTGTCGAAAGCGACTTCCGCTCGTCAACGGTTCCCAAGGTCGTGTGCGATGCACGCAAGCGGCTTCTTTACATGAGTCGCGCCGCTATCCCGACTGACAAATCGCTTGCGTTTCGCTATGCGCACCGACAGATCGGCCTGTATGCGTTCCGCCGATCGGTCCTCGAGGCATTTGCTGCTCAGGGGAGCAAGATGCCACTCGAGGAAATCGAGGACATCGAGATACTTCGCCTGGTCGAACTCGGGTACACGATCCAGATGGTCGACGTGGACAGCCCCGGGCCGGCAATCGACACTCCCGAGGATCTCGAGCGAGCGATTGCGCTTCTCGATCGTTCCTGAAAGCCGTTCGAGCGGGAATCAGAGGAGGAGAACGACGATGACGACCACCGCAGCCACGGCGATCGCAACAGGCACGAGACGCTTCAGCAGAACTCCGGAGAGCACGGACCCGAGCTCGAGGACGTTTTCCTCCTTCGGAGTCGCTGCCGTCTCGTCGCCAGGTGTCGCCGGCGACGACATCAAGCGGTCGACATTGGCTGCGAACTGATCGATCAGCTGCTTGCTGACATCGTTGATGATGCCTCGGCCGAACTGCGCGATCTTGCCCATGATCTTCAGTTCCGTGTCGACGATGACGCGGGTCTCATTGGCAGACACCTCTTCGAGGCGAGCAGCGATAGCAGCTTCAGCCATTCCGCGGCCGCTCTTCTCGCGCCCCTTGGCCAACAATGACACCGTGTGATCGGCTTCGTTCTTTTCGACGATGTGCACCGTGCCACCGAAGTTGGCCGCAATCGCACCCAACTTCACCTTGACCGAGCCGATGAAATTGTCCCCTTCTCGGCTCTCCAGGGTCGCGCCGGGAAGACACGGAGCGAGCGCTTCGAGATCGGTGAGAACCTCGAAGGCCGTGTCGATGTCGCGACTGACTGTGAATTCGTTGTGCAGCTTTTCCATGGGATTGACCTCTCTATGGCTGAAATCGTGACTGATGAAGGGGGTTCCGTCTATCTAAGAGTTTCCAGAAATCGCTGACCAGACCTTGTACGGGCTCAAGGGCATATCGATGTGATCAATCCCGAGGTGAGCCAGTGCATCGAGAACTGCATTGTGCACCGCCGGGGTGGATCCGATCGTTCCGGACTCCCCGATGCCTTTCACACCGAGCATATTTGCATCGGTACTTGTGGCGACATCGAGAAGTTCGAACATAGGCATTTCAGCAGCGCTCGGAAAAGCATATTCCGCCAAGTTGCCACCTTGAGGATTGCCGAATTCGTCGTACGAGAATTCCTCGTACAAAGCCTGGGCGATACCTTGGGCAATACCTCCGTGACGTTGACCATAGGCAATCATGGGGTTGATGATTCGGCCAGCATCGTCAGCAGAAACGAAGCGGCGAAGACGAACATTCCCCGTCTCGACGTCGACCTCAACGATTGCAAGGTGAGCCCCTGAGGGAAACGTCGCACTCGAGGCCTCATACTTGCCGAGTATCGTCAGGGGTGCCTCAGCGGCTTTCGCAACATCACTCCAGTCCATCGTCATCGATGGCGTACCTGCGACATGAAAGACTCCTCGGTCCCCATCGAAGGCGATGTCGACCTCATCGGCTTCGAAATGGCGAGCTGCAATCCTCTTGGCCTCGTCGATCAATTCACGACTCACCTTGACGACTGCGCTTCCGCCCAATTGCAGCGAACGCGATCCGTATGTTCCTACCCCTTCTGGGACGAGGTCGGTATCGCCATGAACGACCGACACTGTGGACATCTCCACACCCAATTCACTTGCGGCCAACATCGCCCAAGAAGTCTCATGACCCTGGCCGTGTGGCGAAGTACCCGTGTAGACCGTGACATGTCCGTCATTGGACACAGAAACTCGCGCATGTTCGCTTCCTGCAGAAGGGCCACCTGTCACCTCCACGTACGTGCTGACTCCTATTCCAAGTTGAATCTGATCACCAGAACTCCGCCGACGACTCTGCTCTGAGCGCAATGACTCGATGTCGCAATGTCGCACCAGTGCCTCGAGAGCAGCCTGGTAATCACCCGAGTCGTACACCGTTCCCATCGCATTGGCCTGTGGATGCGCAAAAGGGGCAATCAGATTTCGGCGACGAACCTCGATCGGGTCGAGACCAACGCGGCGGGACCACAGATCGATCATTCTCTCGATCGCGGCAGTTGCCTCCGGACGTCCTGCTCCGCGGTACGCATTGACGGGTGTCGAATTGGTCACAACTGATCGGGATCGAGCACGAACGCGGGCGATGTCGTAGGTGCCGGGAGCCATCATCATCGTGAGATCGGGCAACCAAGCGCCGAGGCTCGGATAGGCACCAGCATCCTGAACGATGTCCATTTCATACGCTTCGATGCGCCCGTCACGGCGCCCACCGATGCGCAGAGTCTGCACCTGGGCCCGGCCGTGATAGAGGCCAAGCATGCTCTCAGATCGCGTCTCATGCCACCGCGTCGTTCGATTGTGACGGGAGGCGACCCATGCGGTGAGGATGTCTTCTGGATACCAACCATCTTTTGGGCCGAACCCTCCACCGACATCGGGACCCGCAATCACATGAATCGTGTCGACCTCCCTTTTCAATTGAGCGGCAATCGTGTCCCGGGCCAACTGAGGTGTCTGCGTGGTGAGGTAGCAGTGGAGACGGTCCCCCTCGGGAACAACCACGGCCGCACGCGGTTCCATGGGACATGGAGCCAGACGCTGATTGACCATGACTTGCTCCACGACCAGATCACACCCGGCGAAGAGATCTGTCGACTCCTCCACTCCAGCCGACGCGAGGGATCCAGAATATGTCACGTTGGTTCCCGCACCTTCGAACAAGTGGATATGCGTCGACACGGCGTCGATTGGGTCGACGACCACATCCAGCGGATCGATGTCTTCAATGACTGCGGCAGCTCCGTCCACAGCGGCCGCTTCACTCGCTGCCACGACCACAGCGATGATCTCCCCGACAAAGCGCACTCGATCGCTTGCAACGATCGGTCGCACCATCAGCGGATGCGTCAGACCGCCGAACACAGGTGGAATCGGCGGCAGATCGACGTCTCGACCGGTAATGACCTCGATC
>JBJTGN010000281.1:0-2339 GCA_046093905.1 Actinomycetota bacterium | reverse complement strand
CGGTATTACCGAAGATGAAGATAGCTGGAGCCGCTACGCCTTCAAACTTGCCACAGGCGCAGGCAAAACCAAAGTCATGAGCCTCTGCATCGTCTGGAGCTACTTCCATGCCCTACGGGAATCCGACTCCGAAATGGCACGGCACTTTGTCGTCATCGCCCCCAACCTCACCGTCTACGAACGCCTTAAAGATGACTTCGGCAACGGGTGCGTGTTTGACACCGATCCGCTGATCCCTCCCGAATGGCGCGGCGATTGGAATCTCTCCGTCGTCCTGCAAGATGAAGCCAGCGGTGCAGCCACGGGCGGAACGCTCTACCTCACCAACATTCACCGCCTCTACGAAAAGCGCAGCAAGAAAGCCACCGATGACGGCTACGCCTGGATGGGACCACCCGTTTCCAAGTCCAAAGCCCTCGATACAGGAGCCGCCTTGCGAGACAGAATTACCAGCCATCGCCACGTCATGATTCTCAACGACGAAGCCCATCACGTTTGGGACTCTGGCTCGGCTTGGAACGAAGCCATCCGCTCCCTGCACGAAACCCTGCTATCCCGCAGCGGCGGCAAACTTGTCGCCCAACTCGACTTCTCCGCCACCCCCAAAGACAACAAAGGACTCCTGTTCAAACACATCGTTTGCGATACGCCCCTGGGTGAAGCCGTCGATGCCGGAATCGTCAAAACGCCGTTGATTGGGCAAGCCAGCCGCAAACTGGTCGAACAAGCCGACGACAACGCCGCCTACCGTTGGGAACAGCATTTGCTCCTGGGCTACGATCGCTGGAAAGCCAGCCGCACCGAATGGGAGTCCAGCGGCAAGAAACCCCTGCTGTTCATCATGTGCGACGATACCGATGCCGCCGACCAAATTACCCAACGCTTCAACAGTGACCCGCTATTCGAGCAACTCAACGGCAAAACGATCAACCTCCACACCAATCTCAAAGGCAAACTCAAAAAAGTCGGTAAAGGCAATAACGCCCGCTACGAATTTGTCGAAGACGAAAAAGCCATCAACGATGACGACCTCAAAGCCCTGCGTAAACTCAGCCGCGAACTCGACAGCAACACCAGTCCCTACGTTTGCATTGTCTCTGTACTGATGTTGCGCGAAGGTTGGGACGTGAGAAATGTGACGACGATCGTCCCCCTGCGTCCCTACAGTTCCAAAGCCAACATTCTGCCTGAACAAACCCTGGGTCGAGGCTTGCGCCGCATGACTCCTCCCGGTCAAGCCAGCGAACTGGTGACGGTGATCGAACATCCAGCCTTTGCCAGTTTATATGCTCAAGAACTCGCCCAAGAAGGACTGCCGATCGAAATTGTCGATCTCGATCGCGTCCCCGCCACCACCATTTCTATCTTCCCCGATGAAGCCCACAAAGACGTAAACCATCTAGACATCCAGATTCCCACGCTCACCGCAGGCTATCGCATCGTCCCCAAGCTAGAAGGACTCACTCTGCAAGATATCAAAAAAGCCTTCAAACCCTATAAAGCCCTACCATTAAGCAAACAAGGTAACAGCGAAATTCAGTACGAAGGGCGACACCTTTTTACGGGTGAAGTCATCCAAAAGCTGCAACTCAATCTGCCACTACTGGAATCGGGCATTGGAGCCGTTTCCTACTACGTCAAACAACTCGAAACGATCCTGAAGGCTGCGGGCCACTCCATCGGTGAACCAGACGAGCTCTTCACCGAGGAGACTCGTCGGGCCCTTGCTGAATGGCAATTCGATCGCGCGTACGGTGGCGCCACGCCGGAGGGCGACGAAACGCTCACTGTGAGTCTGTCTCCGAACCAGTCCGCGTACAGCGTCGGACGAGCCAACACCGTCGCGTTCACCGTCGTACCAGCTGTTCCTTCCACGACTGGTCGAGGGGCACATCCAGCCGTCGCTCTACCCATCATCGGAATTGCCGTCGACCGAACCCGCGCCGATGAAGGAGACACACTCACCTACACCGTGACGTCGTCTGCGGCGCCGACCGACAACCTGACGATCGCCATCGCCACGGGCGGCGATGCCACAGAGGGCGATGATCCTCTCGAGGGCGACGACTATTCCGAGGTTCTCGGAAACGTCGTGATTCCGGCCGGCCAGACGGCCGTGTCGTTCAGCGTTGATCTCTTCGTCGACAACGTCATCGAGGATGAAGAGGATTTGACGATCACACTCACCGAGCAGTTTGGTGCCGATCCGAACTACGACGTCGGACCTGCGAATCAGGTTCGCACGGTGATCGAGGCCAACGGCTCGGAACTCGACCCGCGTTTGACGGTGACCGCGAGCAATCAATCCGTCGATGAGGGAAACACGGTCACCTTTACTG
>JBJTGN010000280.1:0-4009 GCA_046093905.1 Actinomycetota bacterium | reverse complement strand
CAAGGAGCAGGAGGTGTCGTTCCAGTACAAGTGCGGCATCGTCGACTTCGTCAAGCACTTGAACCAGTCCAAGGACGCTTTGTTCAGCAAGGTGGCCCATTACGAGGACGAAGACGAAGGTCAGATGCTCGACATCGCCTTGCAGTGGAACACGGGGTACCACGAAGGCATCCACGGCTACGCCAACGGCATCTCGACCATCGAAGGCGGGATGCACGTCGAGGGTTTCAAGACCGCACTCACCAGCGTGGTCAACAAGTATGCGAAGAGCCGCAACCTGTTGAAGGAAAAGGACGACAACCTCCTGGGCGAAGACATCCGTGAAGGAATCACAGCGATCGTCTCGGTGAAGTTGAGCGAACCGCAGTTCGAAGGGCAAACGAAGGCCAAACTCGGAAACGTTTCGATGCGTTCGTTCGTCCAGAAGGTGACGAACGAACGGCTCGCCGAATGGCTCGACGAGAATCCGACCGAAGCGAACAAGGTTGTCCGCAAGGCTCAGGCAGCGGCCCAGGCTCGATTGGCAGCGAAGAACGCGCGTAATGCCGTGCGTCGAAAGACGGCACTTGCCGGCGCTGGAATGCCCGACAAGTTGAAGGACTGCAGCAGCGGCAACCCTGAAGAAAGCGAGTTGTTCATCGTCGAAGGCGACTCAGCTGGTGGAACCGCTCTCGACGCGCGCGACCCGCGCACGCAGGCGATCCTTCCGATTCGCGGCAAGATCCTGAACGTCGAACGTGCTCGACTCGACAAGATGTTGAAGAACGCCGAAGTGACGGCACTCGTCACCGCGATCGGTGGAGGTGTCGGCGACGAATTCGACGCGAACAAGGCTCGCTATCACAAGATCATCATCCTTGCGGATGCCGACGTCGACGGCAGCCACATCCGCACGCTGCTTCTGACGTTCTTCTTCCGTCAGATGCGTCCACTCGTCGAAGCCGGTTTCGTCTACATCGCTCAGCCGCCGCTGTATTCGACGGAGGTCGGCAAAGCGAAGATCTATCTCAAGGACGATCTGGCCAAAGAGAGATTCCTCACCGAGAACCCGAATCACAAGAAGGAGTTCCAGCGGCTCAAAGGTCTCGGAGAAATGGACTGGGAGGAGTTGCGCTCGACGACGATGTCGTCCGAGACCAGAACTCTGCTCCAAGTGACAGTCGAGCAGGCAGCGCTTGCCGACGATGTGATGAGCATTCTGATGGGTGATGATGTCGACAGTCGCAAGCAGTTCATCCAGAAGAACGCCAAAGACGTGAGATTCTTGGACATCTGATGGCAGCGAAGAAGAAAGCCACACCAGCAGCGAGCAAGCCCAAGAAGAAGGTTGCTCCACCGCCCACACTCGAAGATTCCATCGCTGAACCGGTCGTGCCGATTCAGCCCGTTGAACTGCAAGACGAGATGGAGCGGTCGTTCCTCGACTACGCGATGTCGGTCATCATGTCGCGAGCTCTTCCCGATGTGCGCGACGGCTTGAAGCCTGTGCATCGCCGCATCATCTGGGACATGGAGGAGCAGGGCTTCCGCTCCGACCGCCCGTTCGTGAAATCCGCTCGTGTCAGTGGAGACACGATGGCGAAATATCACCCGCACGGTGACAGCGCCATTTACGACGCCCTCGTGCGAATGGCTCAGCCGTTCTCATTGCGGCATCCACTCATCGACTTCCACGGAAACTACGGTTCCCCGGACTTCGGCCCGGCGGCCAGCCGTTACACCGAGTGCCGACTCCATCCGCTTGCCAACCACCTTCTTGCCGACATCGACGAGAACACCGTCGACATGGTGGCGACCTACGACGGATCACGCGAGGAGCCGTCGGTTCTTCCCTCACGTTTCCCGAACCTGCTCGTCAACGGCAGCCAGGGAATCGCCGTCGGCATGGCCACGAACATTCCGCCGCACAACCTCGGCGAGGTCATCGACGCGTGCGTCCATCTCCTCAAAACTCCGAAAGCCACGATCGACGATCTGATGGAGTTCGTCAAAGGACCTGACTTCCCGACTGGCGGCGCCATTCTCGGTCGCGCGGGAATCCAGGATGCATACCGAACCGGACGCGGAAGTATCAAGATGCGCGCAACGGCTCGCAT
Source organism: Actinomycetota bacterium (assembly GCA_046093905.1). GTDB lineage: Bacteria > Actinomycetota > Acidimicrobiia > Acidimicrobiales > Ilumatobacteraceae > Casp-actino8. Next base: position 1,913 of record JBJTGN010000280.1, on the reverse strand, counting down.
CGAAGAGTCCAAGCGCGGCACGATGCAGATCGTCGTCACCGAACTTCCGTATCAGACGAGTTGTTCTGCGATTGCGGGACGTATTCAAGAACTCGTCGATGCCGGCGACCTCGATGGCATTGCCGACGTCAACGACGGGTCGTCCGGCGGAAAGACACACCTCGTCATCCAGTTGAAGCGCGATGCGAATGCGAACGTGGTTCTCAACAACCTGTTCAAGCAGACGCAACTGCAGACGAGTTTCGGCGTCAACATGGTGGCTCTTGTCGACGGCGTGCCCCGCCAGCTGAACCTCAAGGACGCGCTCGAAGGGTACATCCGACACCAGATCGAAGTCCTGACTCGTCGAACGCAGTTCCGCCTCGACAAGGCGCAACGCCGTCTGCATCTCCTCGAAGGCCGCATCAAGGCACTGAATGTCATCGATGCGATCATCAAGTTGATTCGTGAGAGTGAAGACGCGGCGTCTGCCAAGGCCGACCTGATGAAGAAGCCGTACGAGTTCACCGAAGTACAGGCCATCGACATCCTCGACATGCAATTGCGTCAGTTGACCAGGCTGTCGCGCATCGATCTCGAAGCAGAGATCTCCGATCTCGCCACGAAGATCTCAGACCTGCAGTCGATCCTGGCAAGCGACAAGAAGTTGCGCGGAGTCATCGCTGATGAGATGAACGCGATCAAGGACCAGTTCGCGACCCCGCGTGTGTGCCCGATCACTCTCGATGCCGGTGAGATGCGCGTGGAAGATCTTGTCGATGACACTGAACTCGTCGTCGTCATGACCGCAGCCCAGTACATCAAGACGGTTGCCGCTTCGAGTTTCAAGCGACAGGCACGCGGTGGCAAGGGAGTCACTGGCGCGAAGCTGAAGAGCGACGACATCGTCAAACATGTCGTGTTCACGACAGCTCACGCGTACCTTCTGTTCTTCTCCCATCGGGGGCGCGTCTATCGAATTCGCGCGCACGAACTCCCGGAGCGTGAACGTTCCGCCAAAGGAGTTCCGATCGTCAACTTGTTGCCGCTCCTCAACGGCGAAAAGATCGAAGCGATCGTCGATGCCCGTGACTTCGCGGCCAACAAGCATCTGGTGTTCGCCACCAAGACCGGCTTCGTCAAGAAGACGCCGTTCAAGGAGTACGACAACAGTCGTCGCGACGGCTTGATTGCGATCAATCTGAAGAAGGGCGACGAACTTGTCGGCGTCATCGAGACGAACGGCAAGAACGACATCTTCATGGTGAGCCGCAGCGGAATGACGATCCGTTTCTCCGAGAAGTCGGTGCGACCCATGGGTCGAGCAGCTGCTGGTGTTCGCGGAATGAAATTGCGAGCGGGAGACGAAGTCGTCAGCGTCGATGTTGCGCGCAATGATGCGTCGATCCTGATGATCACCGAAGCCGGCTACGGAAAGCGCACCCGAGTCGACAGTTTCCGGGCACAGACCCGAGGCGGTCTCGGTGTTCGCGGCATCCAGATCAAGGAGAAGAAGGGCTACGTCGTGTCTGCGTTCATGGCTGCGTCCGACGATGAGATCGTGGCCGTGACGTCGGGCGGTTCGACGATCCGAACATCCGTGAACAGCATCTCGTCACAGGGCCGCACCGCAACAGGTGTGCGTGTGATGACGGTTGAACCAGGACAGTCCGTTTCGTCTGTCGCCCTGATCCTTGCTGCCGACGAGTGACGCCACCTCGAGATCGCGGCTCGACCACAATTCTCATGATGGCCGTCGTGGCCATCGGAGGCTCGTTGGCCGTACAACTGAGTGATCTCGCAGAGTTTCTCGTCGATTCCTCACGAGCGCAGTCGGTCGCAGATGCCAGCGCTCTTGCCGGGGTTCTCGGATCGCGTTCAGAGTCCGAACGCATCGCACTCGAGAACGGAGCTGTACTCGTGCGATACGAGGA
>JBJTGN010000279.1:0-1862 GCA_046093905.1 Actinomycetota bacterium | reverse complement strand
GGCTCACGCATCGGCCCGGGGGCGATGGAGCGCGCGAGGCGCTGGCTGGAGGACCACCTGCATGAGCCCTACAGCCTAGCGGCCACTGCCCGCGCAGCCGCCATCAGTGAACGTTCGCTGCTTCGGCACTTTGCGGCCGCCTTTGGGCAGACGCCGCTTCAGATGCTGCACGAACTGCGAATCACCCGCGCGCGCATGCTGCTGGAAACAAGCTACCTGCCGGTGGAAGCCATCGCCGAGCGGTGCGGCTGGCGCGACCCGGCCATGCTGCGCCAGGCCTTTCGCCGGGCAACCGGCACCACGCCGGCCGCGTACCGCGAGCGATACCGGCTGAGGGTGGAGCGCAGGCGCTGGGGCAGTGAGTTGCCGCGATGACAACGCTGCCAGGCCTAAACGCCTGAGCGGGCAGCCGTCCTGTGCGCACGCTCGGACCGGTTTATGCCAGAACCTCAAGGTCCGCAAGCGCTGCCTGGCGAATGGTGATAGAGGGCATGCTGGAGTCTTGCAGATGGAGTCCGATTGACCGAGGGGGTAGGTTTTAATCGAGCCACCGCGAGACCGCCCGAAAGAACTCGGTACGGTATGACACACTGCCAGCATTCAGACGGTGGTTAGCGCCGGGATAGACCACAAGTGTCAGGTTCGACTTCCCGACCTCCCGGAACTTGTTCTCAAGGAAGCGTGCTGACTCAACCGGGACGCTCTCGTCGAGTTCACCAAACCCGACCAAGATGGGCTGAGTGAGGGCCAAGTAGTCGGCGAGCGGATCGAGATCCATGACGTCGAACCACCACCGGTAGGGGTTGCCGAGCCACTGTTTGCTGGTGCTCTGCGCATCCGCGGCAATTTGCAGCCAACCATCCTCGACGCTGACCGGGAGAGCGCCGCGAGCAGCCAGGGCAGTGAGTGACTGTCTCATCGTCCAACCGCCATCACCGATGATGGCAACGTGGGTGATGTCGCGGCGGGATCTGGCGACCCTAATCGCCGGCACGGCGCCCTCCGAAACACCAACGAGCAGCACACGCTTCGGTGGCGATGGCGCGGCATGCAGTTGGGCTGAGATGAACTCCATGTAGTCGGAGAACCACTGCCGTGGGTTGTTCGCAAGATGAAACGCTCTAGTGCAACGCGTTGGTGCTCTATCGGCATGGGCGACGTGGCGCTTGTTGAGAACGTGCACTTGGGAGCCCTCGGGCAGCCCAGCCGTGTAGGCAGGCATGACTGACGACCAGCTTCGGCAGCCTGAGCCACCGTAGAAGAAGACGTGGGTACCAGAAGGTGGAGAAGACCCAACGGTGAAGGAGTAGTACACGCTCGAGTGTCCGTCCTTAGGCACAAACACCTTCGGCTGGAGTTCGTTCGCGTGTAGCAGCCCGTGCTGGACCAATGCTAGGCAAAGAGCCTTCGCGAACAGGTCTACTAAGCGCGCCTGAGAACATCTCATGACAATTTTATCCGGCTAACCAACTAGGCATCACAGGTCTGGTGCGTACCTACGCTCCATCTCTTCTCGGGTCTCTGCGGGAACGTGGAGCCCGGTTTGGGCGCTGATCATCTGTCCTGCTGTGGGCAGAGTTTCTCGATCAACCCGCGATGCATCAGACCAGAGTTTCGATCGAAGCAGTGCCTTTGCGCAGTGCAGGTAGACCGCCTCCGGGGTCACACGTATGACAAGCTTCGGCGCCCTGCGCTCGTTTGTGCAAACGAGGATGTCTGCGTCGTCTGCGGACAGAACCGCCGAGCCGTTGACACGAAGTGTCTCGTCAAATCCCGGGATCAGAAACAAGAGGCCAACCTTTCCACTTTGAACGATGTTCTCAAAAGAGTCGAGACGGTTGTTGCCCGGAGCATCTGGAATG
>JBJTGN010000278.1:0-1664 GCA_046093905.1 Actinomycetota bacterium | reverse complement strand
GCTTTTGGATATCTAAATTCCCCTCTTACTGTGAGCAATAACTTTCTCTCTCCGGTTTCATAGTTCCAGGCCGTGATGTCAAATTTTCCTGAAAAATGAGCCTCATCTCCTTCAGCGACAATCAAAACGCGTTGATTGTCCGGCATCCAAATCAAGTCACTAATTCTGACAGGGAAAACTGCCTTGGAACTTAACCGAGACAGTTCCTTTCCATCGCCTGTATCAAAGACTATCACAACATGACTTTGCTTGGACGACTCATCACCCAGGAAGACTGCTACTCGATTACTGTCTGAAGAAAACGCAACTTTGTTAATCAGACCGTTTGATACGAGCTGGACATCGCGGCCATCTTTTCGACTCCAAAGTCGCAATTCTTCTCCTTTAGATGTCTGGTAAGCGAGCAACCGACCATCAGGTGAAAACTGACAGGTTTTTCGGTCGGACCAATCGATGTACATGTTATCCTGAGGCAGTATTGCCAGGCGTTCTTTCGTCTCCAGATCCCAGATATGCAGTAGTGACAAGGAGTTTTTTTCGTCGAAACGGATCGCCAGCAGCCTGCCGTCTGGTGAAAGGTTACCGATGTTCTCTCCTTGCCTCCAGTTGAGATTCCCCTCCGGACTGAGCTCCATGACCTCTTTTTCCTGCCTCAGATCGTAAAGCCTAACCTGTGACAGCCCCTCGAAATCAAACCTACCGAAAGGATCTTGCCTCGTCTGTACTCGAGCAGTCAGCGCCCACCGTCCGCTGGGAAGAACCCGCACGAACGCACGATCTGGGGCGTCGGAAGCATAGAGCACCCTACGTGGCTGCAACGGAATCAGAAACCATGTTGCAATTGCGACCACGATGAAGATAAGCGTTCCCACCGCTATTTGGATTCGCATGGCTAACACTCTTGCGTCTCTCAGTTTTCCTGATCAATAGGGCAATCTAACAACACGATGCGATCGTACTTCGTCGCCTCGATTTCAACTCACTATGGAATGTCTTCATTCTTGGTAGTCGGGCCTTTCGCAGCATCGCCTTGGCTCAAGTCTTGTTTCAACCGGAAAGCGCCTCGTGTTCCGAGAATCAGATACACGTTGATCGCGGGGGGAACTACGAGCAGCAGTACCAGCGTAACAATCTTTGGAAGCGGTCCGACAAGAAGCAAAAGCCCTAACAAAAGGCTCCATGGAACTCCCAGAATAACCGGCAAGACAAATGCCATTCCGCCACTTGCGCCGCCACTCGAGCTCATCGCCCAAAGGAAGACGCTGACGTATATGGTCAAGTAGGTCGCGGCAATGCCTCTCTTCGTAGCTTGCCAATTAGACATAATTCGGGATATCCATTGTGGAAAATTGTGTTCCAAGTTTTATCTGTTTTCCGATTTACTTCGGCGTAAATCGCTTGGTGGCTAGCAATGATGGGACTCACTTCGCATCCAGTGTGTTGGGAGCGGACAGATCACGCGGCATCCAATCCTCTGGTCAAAGGCCTGAATCGTTTCAGGTTCAATGGCTGATCGGACACGATTACGGGCCCCCCAGCGAGGCTTGGCGCTGCGGCAATCAGATTATCAAATGTTGGCCCCGTTGCGAGTCCACGAAACCGCCTCCACTCACAAGGTCACCGCAACGTGACCACATCGCTCAAGACCCGCTGGGATGAGCCAG
>JBJTGN010000277.1:0-14304 GCA_046093905.1 Actinomycetota bacterium | reverse complement strand
GCGGGAGACTCACTCGGTGGAGTGGTCGAGGTGCTGGCGTACGGAGTTCCTGTCGGACTCGGAAGTCATGTGCACTGGGACCGGAAGATCGATGCCTTGCTGGCTCAATCCGTGATGAGCATCCAGGCCGTCAAGGGCGTCGAAATCGGAGATGGATTCGAGGTTGCTGGTCGCAGGGGAAGTGAGGCTCATGACGCCATCCACTGGGACGAGGCACAGAACTCGTTCGTGCGCGAAGGATCACTGGCTGGTGGAACCGAGGGTGGCATCACAACGGGCGAAACCCTCGTCGTCCGTGCGGCGATGAAACCGCTGGCGACACTCAATCGTCCGACTCTTCCGACTGTCGATGTGATCACAAAGGAATCGGGCGTGTCGTTCAAGGAGCGAACAGACGTGACTGCGGTTCCGGCCATGGGAGTCGTGGCCGAGACGATGGTGGCACTCGTCCTTGCCGCTGAGGCGCAGCGGAAGTTCGGCGGTGACTCCGTGCAGGAGTTCGTTCGCAATGCACGCGCTGCAACATCGCATCTGTGACGTGTGAAGCGATGAGCGTCGAACGCAGTACTCCTCATCGGCAAACAGACGTCATCGTGATCGTCGGTCTACCCGGAGTGGGCAAGAGCGCGATCGGTCGTCGAGCTGCGAAGAGGCTCGGCTGGGACTTCGTCGATTTGGACAGTGTCGTTGAGGAGCGCGCTGGTCTGTCGATTCGCGAAATCTTCGCTACGTCGGGCGAGTCAGCATTTCGCGATCTCGAGACAGATGCACTGCGGGAGTCGCTCGAATCGGAGAGTCCCTGTGTGATTTCGACCGGTGGCGGTGTCGTTCTGAGCCAGATGAACAGGTCACGCTTGAGGAATGCTGCTGCTGTTGTCTGGATGACGGCATCGATCGACGATCTCGTCGATCGCTTGAAACCGCGAAGCGCCTCGGGTCGCAGCCATCGTCCATTGCTCGATGGAGATCTCGTGGCAAATCTGGAGCGGCTCGCCGATCAGAGAAGCCAGCTCTACGCAGACGTGGCGACCATCGAGTTGGCAACGAACGGGCGCGCCTTCGATGAAGTCGTCGACGAACTAGTGGATCGAATAGGCGAAGTCGTTCGTGATCGCGCGGCGAATCACGTTGCAGCCACCGGAGAAGGGAAGTGACGACATGGGGGAGCTGAATCGCGTCCGAGTGGACCTCGCAGACCGCGCGTACGACGTGCTCGTCGGGTCCGGGGCGATCGAAAGCCTTCCAGACCTGGTACCCACTGGCGTCAAGCGAATCGTCGTCGTCTCCCAACGGGGAATTCCCATGGCCGACACAACCGTCGTTATTGCGCAGAGGTCGACTCCAGTTGTTCATCGAGTCGACATTGGTGAAGGCGAACTGGCCAAGTCCCTTGCGACTATCGAGGAACTCTGTGAGTTCTTCGCATCAGTGGGATTGACGCGTCAGGATCTGGTTGTCGGCGTAGGGGGAGGACTCGTCACCGATGTTGCCGGTTTCGCAGCTTCTGTCTGGCATCGCGGAACCCGGGTCGTTCATGTCTCGACGACCTTGCTCGGAATGGTTGATGCAGCGATCGGTGGAAAGACCGGAGTCAACCTGTCACAGGGGAAGAACCTCGTTGGAGCCTTTTGGCAGCCGAGCGGTGTGGTGTGCGATCTCGATGCTCTTGCCACACTCCCGGACCGAGAAACGCGATGTGGCCTCGGAGAGATTTCAAAGTACCACTTCTTGACCGGAGAGGATCTGCTGGCTCTCGACCTTGGGGAAAGAATCGCCCGATGTGTGCGAATCAAAGCGGACATCGTGGCAGCAGACGAGCGGGAAGGCGGCGCACGCGCACTTCTGAACTACGGACACACTCTCGCCCATGCAATCGAGACTGTCGGGGGCCACAAGCTGGCGCACGGCGAGGCGGTTGCCGTCGGTATCGGCTTCGCTGCCCAACTCGCTCACGATCTCGGTCGTATCGATCATCGCCGGGTCGAAGAGCATCGTCGGGTGGTTGCTGGAACCTACGGACTGGACATGCGGCCTCCTCGTGGACTCGAGCTCGATGCTCTGATGGAGACGATGGCTCGGGACAAGAAGGCCGTCGACGGTTTGACTTTCATTCTGGATTCCTCACGGGGCTTGGAAGTCGTTGCGGACGTCGACCCAGTGGTGGTTCGTCGGACGCTCGCCAGTTACTTGCTCGGGTGAGGTGCGGACTGACTACGAGATAGGGTCGCCGACGTGAACTCGATCATGCTGATACATGGCCCGAACCTCAACCTATTAGGTGAACGTGAACCGGAGGTTTATGGTCGAGCGACACTCGAGGATTACGTCGACCGAGTGAAGTCTCATGCAAGCACGGTTGGGCTCAGCGTCGAGGCTGTCCAGAGCAATGCTGAGGGGGACATCGTCGAGGCAATCCACCGTGCCCGTCGCGAACACCAAGCGATCATCATCAACGCCGGCGCTCTCACTCACTATGCCTGGAGTTTGCACGATGCGCTGGCAGCCTTTTCGGGTCCGGTGATCGAAGTGCACATCTCCCAGCCCAATGCCCGGGAGCCATGGCGACATACGAGTGTGGTTGCTCCAGCAGCATCGGGAAGTATCGCCGGCTTCGGCATTCTCGGGTATGAGCTCGCCGTTTCGGCAGTTGCATCGCTGTTGGGGAAGGTGTGAACGACCGCCTCGACACCTCGTTTCGAGGGAGTGGCGCAGAGCGGATCGAGAGGATTCGAGACCTCGTGGGGCGGGGATCGGGTCACGCTCTCATCACTGCCGCTGAAGATCTTCGTTGGGCCTGCGGTTTCACCGGATCGAATGGCTTGCTCCTCATTGGTCGCAAGACAGCGCATTTCCTGACCGACGGCAGATACACGGCGCAAGCGCGCATCGAGGCTCAGTCAATGGGTTTGGATCTCGATGTTGTCGTTCTCGGCGTCGGGGAAACATTTGGCGCGCTCATCAAGCGGTTGATCTCACCCTCCGGTTCTGCGGCGAGCCTTCTCTACCAGCCTCGATCGCTGACCGTTTATCAGTTCCACGAACTGCAGAAATCGCTGGATGTCGAACTCGTCTCCTTCGGACCAGAGTTCGATCTCCTGCGGAGACGGAAGGATCCGTGGGAGATCGAAGTCATCTCTCGCGCAGCCTCGATTGCAGATCGAGCCCTGTCCCAAGTGATGCCGTTGCTGTCGACGCGCCCGAGTGAGCGTGACGTCCGCGACGAGTTGGAGTATTCGATGAGGCGGTTCGGCGCGGACGGACCCTCGTACGACACGATCGTTGCATCCGGTCCGATCAATTCGGCGAAGCCACATCATCGACCTGGTTCAACCCTGATCGAGGAGGGTCATTCGGTCGTGATCGATGTCGGCGCGCTCGTGGACGGCTATCACTCCGACATGACCCGAACATTTCTCATCGGTGAGGTACAGCCGGAGTTGCACCGGATGTACGAGGTCGTGCGGGAGGCTCAGGCTGCAGCTGTTTCGGCAGTGAAGCCAGGTGTGCCGTGTCAGGACATCGACTCCGTGGGTCGGACAATCATCGAAAATCATGGTCTTGCTGACGCGATCATCCATGGAACGGGTCATGGAGTGGGTTTGGCCATTCATGAAGACCCGTACATTGGTCGAATGTCCGGGGCAACACTCGAGGTCGGAGATGTCGTCACAGTCGAGCCGGGGCTCTATCGTATGGGTCTCGGTGGAGTGCGAATCGAAGACTTGCTCGTCGTCACACAGGATGCACACCACAACCTCTCATCACTTCCCAAGGACTCGCCATGCCTGCAATCACCACCAATGACCTGAAGAACGGAATCACCCTGGAATTGGACAACGGTCTGTTCCAAGTCGTGGAGTTCCAGCACGTGAAGCCCGGAAAAGGTGGTGCTTTCGTGCGCACAAAACTGCGCAATGTCCGTACGGGAAACGTGTTCGAGAAGACGTTCAATGCCGGAATCCGAGTCGAGCAAGCAGTCCTCGAGAAGAAGGACATGCAGTTTCTCTACCGCGATGGTGACGACTACGTCTTCATGGACACTGCTTCGTACGACCAGATGACCGTGGCCCCGGTTGCACTGGGCGATGCCGCCGATTATCTCGTCGAGTCGATGGTGGCGATCATTGCCTTGCACAATGGTGAAATCGTTTCTGTGGAAATTCCGGCATCGGTGGAGCTCACCGTTGCCAATACCGAGCCGGGAGTGCAAGGGGACCGTGTCTCAGGAGCGCGCAAGCCAGCCGAGTTGGAGACCGGAAAGACGATCCAGGTGCCTCTTTTCATCAACGTGGGCGATCGAGTCAAGGTGGACACCCGCTCCGGCGACTACATCACGCGCGTCTGACGAGCCTTTCGATGTCCAGACGGCGGGGGTCAGATCCCCAATTCGACCCCCGTTCACAGTCTCGCGAGCGCGCCTTGTCGCTCATGTACGAGGCAGAGGCAAAGGGTGTGTCGGCAGACTCCGTCCTCGAAGATCTGGTCGTTCCTGCAGACGAGGCAGTTCGGGAAATCGTTCTCGGCGTTGCTGCTCATGCAGACAAGATCGACGGGATCATCACCTCGTTCGCGGAGGGGTGGACGATTGAGCGAATGCCGACGATCGATCGCCTGATTCTCAGAATGGCGATCTTCGAGATTCTCGAACGCCCAACTGTTCCGCTTGCGGTGGTGATCGACGAGGCCGTCGAACTCGCGAAGAGATTCAGTACCGACGACTCGGGCCGATACGTGAACGGTGTTCTGGGGGCAGCGGGGCGGCAGCTCCGCAATCACACGTGATCTGTCAACTGTGCGGAGACTCTGGCCACGGGCCATCGCCGCGCGCCGCATCTGCGACATCCGCCAGCGAAAACCCCTCGAGGTGCTGGCGCATGTGATCACCGGTCTGTTTCCAGATCGCAAGAAGAACGCATTGGCCTTCGTGGTCGCAGGCTCCGTCCTGGTGCGGTTCGCCGAAGTCGCCAAGAGTGATCGGTCCATCGACCGCAGAAATGACCTCGCTCAGCCTGATGTCCTGTGGAGCGCGGGCGAGGGTGTACCCGCCGCCGACGCCGCGCTTGGACTTCACGAGCCCTGCTCCTTTCAAAGCGAGGAGGATTTGTTCCAAGTACGGCTGGGGCAGGGCTGTTCGCTCGGCGATGTCCTTGACCGAAGTCGGTCCCGGATCGTCGGCGTGCAGTGTCAACGACAGTAGGGCTCGACAGGCATAGTCGCCTCGGGTGGACACTCGCACGCCCTCATCGTAGGCGCAATGATCCCGATGCGAACGGGAAGGGAAGCGAAGAAACTCGAATCACGAACGGCGCCGAAACCACCTGCTGGAGATGTCGGGCAATTCGAGATGTCGAGGCGGCGGCCATCGTCAATAATGAACTGGTGGGAATGTCTCCTGGGACGATTCAGAGACTGGCTGAGTGATGATCTCCTCTCAGTCGGTTCACCGCGAGCCAGTTCTTCCCGACTACCGGGGACCCAACCTTTCGCGTGTGGTTCCCGGGTGTCTGCTCGACGGTCCAGGCGAGCGCCCCGAGTGGTTTCCCCACGACTTGGCACATGCGGACAACATCCTCCTCCTTCTCGTGGACGGGCTCGGTTTCGATCAACTTCAGTCACATCTCGAGCATGTTCCACACTTGGCAACGTTCAGCGGCTCGTCGATCACAACAGTCGCTCCCTCGACGACTGCAACTGCACTGACGTCGTTGACGACAGGAGCGACTCCGCTCGAGCATGGAATCATCGGGTACCGCATGGCGATGGACGGCGTCGTGATGAACACCTTGCGCTGGGGCTCGGATCGCGTCGACATGCGCAAGTTGCATCCGCCCGATCGCGTGCAACCAGTTCCGCCGTTCGTGGGCATTTCAGTTCCGGTTCTCAGCCGAAAGGAACTCGAATCGTCTGCATTCACTCACGCACATCTACGCGGCTCAGCTCCGCTCGGATGGAGAGCGATGAGTTCGATCGTCGAACAATCCCGTCAACTCTTCCAGTCCGGGGAATCTTTTGTCTATGCCTACTACGACGGGCTCGACAAGATCGCACACGAACGCGGATTCGGCGCCTACTACGAGGCAGAGTTGCGAGTGGTCGACTGGCTCGTCGGACAACTTCTCGAGTCCTTGCCATCGGGGACGACGATCGCTGTCACGGCTGATCATGGTCAGGTGGCAGTCGGACGTCGCGTGATCGGTCTCCCCGACGAGATTCTCCAAGCTGTCGACTTTCAATCTGGCGAAGGTCGCTTTCGTTGGCTGCATGCACGGCGAGGCAGAGTCGAAGAGCTGTCCGCATTGGCCGAGGAGCACTTCGGACATGTCGCCTGGGTTCGGACTCGAGATCGAATCCTCGACGAGAAATGGTTCGGATCTCGCGGAACATCAGCCCATGGCGAGGAGGCGATCCGCCGCATGGGTGACGTGGCTCTGGTGCCGTTCGAGGATGTCTCCTTCGACGACCCAGCAGATTCGGGGCCTTTCCCTCTCGAATGTCGTCACGGATCGCTCACCCGAGCCGAAATGCTCGTGCCATTGATCGCCCGACGAGCTCCCTGACTTCTTCGATTCGAAGCGGTTCATGAGTATGGAAGAAATTGGGTTTTCTGGCTTTCCGGGAGTTTTGCGAAAATCCCCTGACAGAGCGCGTTCGTGCTCGTCGAGATGCGAGAGAATGGGGACCCAGGCCGTGGAGCACCATCTGGCAGATGACGTGTTCGGACCGGAGGAACGAATCGAGGAGAGATGAGCGAACGACAAGTCGAAGTTCCGGATCAGGTGATCGCAGCGGGTGCCGAGGCGATGGTTCCAGGGGTGCCTGGCACCGATCGTGCTCAACCGGAGAATCTCGTCGAGGCCGTGACCGAACCAGGGAAGGTCATGAGAATCGGCTCGATGGTGAAACAACTCCTCGACGAAGTTCGCGGATCACAGCTCGATGTTGGCAGTCGCGAGCGATTGGCCGAGATCTACGAGCGCTCGATCGTCGAATTGGCTGGGGCATTGTCCCCCGACCTTCAAGAGGAACTACGGATGCTCGCTCTGCCGTTCTCCGAGGGTGTTCCGAGCGAGGGTGAACTTCGTGTTGCTCAGGCTCAGTTGGTCGGCTGGCTCGAGGGTCTGTTCCATGGAATTCAGGCAACCCTGTTCGCACAACAGATGGCGGCACGTCAACAATTCGATCAGATGCGTCAGATCGGACATGCGCCGGACGAGAACGCCGGTGGAGCGGGTCGTCCTGGCACGTATCTCTGATCCATCGGCGAAATTCGAATGACCAGTTCCTTCGCGCATCTCCACGTGCACACCGAGTTCTCGATGCTCGATGGCGCAGCAAAACTCGATGAGCTCGTTGCCAAGGCGGTCGCGGACGGTCAGCCAGCGCTCGGCATGACCGACCATGGAAACATGTACGGAGTTCTGGACTTCTATCGTGAGTGCAGGAACCAGGGTGTCAAACCGATCATCGGCACGGAGGCGTATCTCGCCTACGAGACGCGTTTCGAGCGGCCGAATCGCCGGGGTCAGGTGGACGATTCGGGTGGAGACACCGAGGGCGGCCGCAAGTTGTACTACCACATGACCCTGCTTGCCGAGAACGACACGGGCTACAAGAACCTCATCAAGTTGTCGAGCCTCGCATTCCTGGAGGGGTACTACTACCAGCCTCGGATGGACTGGGAACTTCTCGAACGTCATCATGAGGGATTGATTGCGACGACGGGATGTCTCGGGGGACATGTTCTGCAGTCGCTGATGAAGGGTGATTATCAGGACGCGAAAACCAAGGCAGCGCGTCTTCAGGACATCTTCGGCCGAGACAATCTGTTCGTCGTACTCCAGGACCACGGTTTGGCGGATCAGCACCGCACCAACCCGCAGTTGATGCGTCTCGCCAAGGAGATCGGTGCGCCCCTCTTGGCGACGAACGATTCGCACTACGTCCATCGTCACGACCATGAAGCGCACGACGCGTTGCTGTGTGTCCAGACCAACTCGATGATGAGCGACCCCAAACGCTTCCGATTCGAAGGGACCGAGCACTATCTGAAGTCAGCGGACGAGATGCGGTCGTTGTTCGGAGAGGTCCCGGAGGCGTGTGACAACACGCTGTGGATTGCAGAGCGGTCCGATGTGACGATCGAGTTCGGCAAGCCGAAACTTCCCACCTTTCGTAGTCCATCCGATTTCGCTGATGACTCGGACTATCTCAAACATCTCGCGCGTGAAGGTGCTGAACGTCGGTGGGGTACTCCGCTGACACCTGAAGTCATCGAACGGCTGGAATACGAGATCAAAGTGATCTGCGACATGGGGTTCGCTTCGTATTTCCTGATCGTCTGGGACCTCATTCGCTACGCGAAAGATCGAGGCATCCGCGTTGGACCGGGTCGAGGTTCTGCGGCCGGGTGCGCCGTTGCGTACTGCCTCGGAATCACCGAGATCGACCCCATCCGCTACGACCTGCTGTTCGAGAGATTCCTCAACCCCAGCCGAATTTCGATGCCCGACATCGACATGGATTTCGACTCGCGTTATCGCGACGAGATGATCCGGTACGTGACCGACGTCTACGGACGCGAACACGTTGCTCAGATCATCACCTTCGGAACGATCAAGGCGCGCAACGCCGTCAGAGATGCGGCTCGAGTACTCGGGTATCCGTACGCGGTCGGCGACAAGCTTGCAAAGGCGATGCCGCCACTCGTCATGGGTCGTGACACACCTCTCAAGTACTGTCTCGAACCGCATCCGAAGTACGTCGATGGCTACCGGGCTGCGCAGGAACTGCGTGATCTCTACGAGTCGCAGGACGACATGCGACAGGTCGTCGATGTGGCCAAGGGACTCGAGGGTCTCAAACGTTCAACGGGAATCCATGCTGCAGCGGTGGTGATTTCCAAAGAGCCGCTGACCGAGTACCTACCCCTCCAGCGCAAGCCTGAAGCCGGAAAGCCGATCGACGAGGCTCCGGTGACGACGCAGTTCGAAATGCACGGAGTCGAGGACCTCGGCCTGCTGAAGATGGATTTCCTCGGACTGCGCAATCTCGATGTCATCACCGATGCACAGGAACTCGTTCGATCGCTCAGCAATGCCGACTTCGATATCGACTCCATCCCCTTCGACGACGTCAAGACATTCGAATTGCTGTCTCGAGGCGACACCATCGGCGTGTTCCAATTGGAGTCCCCTCCGATGCAGCAACTGCTCCGCGCGATGGCACCATCGTCGTTCGAGGACGTCTCCGCCGTGATCGCGTTGTATCGACCTGGTCCGATGGGCGTGAACATGCACTACGACTTCGCTGATCGAAAGAACGGTCGCCAAAAAGTCGAGTATTTCCACCCGGATGCCGAAGCCGTACTCGGGGATACCTACGGATTGATGATCTACCAGGAGAGCGTGATGCGTGTTGCTCAACGCTTTGCTGGCTACTCGCTTGCCGAAGCCGACAACTTGCGAAAAGCCTGTGGCAAGAAGGTCCGAGAGTTGATGGAGAAGGAACGCTCCAAGTTCGAAGAGGGATGTGAGTCGTCCGGGTTCGGGCGCGACCTCGGCAAACAACTCTTCGACATCATCGAGAACTTCGCGGACTACGCATTCAACAAGAGCCATTCCTTCGGATACGGCTACATCTGCTACCAAACCGCCTATCTGAAGGCCAACTATCCAGTCGAGTACTTCGCTGCACTGCTGACGAGCGTGAAGGACAACCTCGACAAGGCGGCGGGTTACCTTGTCGACGCCGGCAAGCGCGGAATCGACCTTCGGCAACCGAACATCAACGTCTCCGAAGTCGATTTCACACCGGACGTCGACAACAGCATCATTCACTTCGGCTTGTCGGCCATCAAGGGTGTCGGTGGAGCCTTGTGCGCAAAGATCGTCGAAGAGAGGCGCATCAACGGTCCCTTCGAAACCTTCCACGATTTCACGATGAGAGTTCCACAGGACTGCTTGAACAAGAAGGCAGTCGAGTCGTTCATCAAAGCCGGTGCATTCGATTGCCTCGGTCATTCACGGCTCGGATTGATGACGGTGTTCGAATCGATCATCAATGACTCACTCGATCGCCGTACACGTGCCGAGCAAGGAGTCATGACGCTCTTCGATGCGGCGGAAAGTGGTGCCGAGTCCGGTTTCATCACGGGCACCCTGGACATTCCGATTCCTGACAACGAGTACGACAAGTCGTACAAGTTGAAGATGGAGAAGGAAGTCCTCGGTCTTTATCTGAGCGATCATCCACTGCGCGGATACGAAGGATCACTGCGACGACTGGCGACGGCTACGACCGCGGATATCGAATCGTTGGAGTCCGGCTCGATGGCAACGTTTGCCGGAATCATCTCGAAGATCGAGCGCAAAATGACGAAGAAGGGCGACCCGATGGCGGTCGTGCAGCTGGAAGACTTACACGGCGGTGTCGAATTGACGGTCTTCGCGAGGACTTTGCAGGAGCACAGTCACAAACTTCACGACGATGCAATTGTCGCCATCAAGTGCCGGGTCAATCGAAACGACGATCGTCTGAGCATCTCGGCACTCGAGGTGACGCCGGCTGTGTTGACCTCGGCCGAACCGGAGTTGAGGCTCAATTTTCCAGCGGTCGCACTCGACCCGGACAAAGTTACACGTCTCAAGAACATCCTGGTCGAGTACCCGGGGGTGGCCCCGGTTTACCTCCATGTCGGGGACTCGAAGGTTCTGCGCCTGGGCGACGATTTCAACGTCGATGTCGACCGGGTGATTCCCCCTCTCAGGGTGGCCTTCGGGTCGGGCGTGATTCGCTAGGCGTGAGCGACGTTTCGTTCACTGCGGACCCGAAGTGGCACAATGGGGAGGGCAAAAGACCGGCCCGGGAGGTCGATTTCGGCCCGGTAGATGTCCGCGTAGGGGAGAAGACATCCGATCATGGCAGTTGACGTCGAGACGAAAGATTGCTCCGCCCTCACCGAGGAAGAACTCGAGGAGATGGCGGCGATGGGCGGATCCTTCGAACTCGATCGCCTGAATCAGGCAAGAGAGGACTGGGTCCTGTGCACACTCGCCCGTGAATCGGACAAGCTTCACGGATTCACCTTCTCGACACTCGAGCGCATCGGAGGAACGCCGTGCGTTCTACTCGGGGTCATGAGTGTCAAACGAACGTCGAAGAGGGACCAAGTTCTCAAGGGGCTGATGGCAGAGGCATATCATCGCGCGCTGATGGCATTTCCCGACGAGGATGTCGTTGTCGGTAGCAGATTCATCACTCCGGGAGCTCTCGAAGCATTCAAGTCACTGACCGAATTGATACCTCGTCCTGGCCATCGCGCTGTCGGCGAAGAAAGAGCGTGGGGCAAGCGTCTCGCTCGTCGATTCGGAGTGGAAGCCAATTACGACGAGAAGACTTTCATCGTTTCGAAGAAGGGTCGTTCGGGTTTTCTGGATCACGAGACGCTCAAGCCCGAGAAGGTCAAGCCGGACATCGCAGCGCTGTTCGAGGAAGTCGATGACTCGGCCGGCGGATCACTGATCATTCATGGCTGGACGATGGCCGAAGACTTGCTCAAACTCGGCTCGCAATGAGCGACGGCAGAGCCGGACCCTCGTTCACCGATCTCGAAAAGCTCTTGCGCCGCCGGAGAATGACCCGGCGGTTCGATGGAGGTCCTGAGCTCGACGAACTCCTCGGAGTTCTCGACTCGTCGTTGCGAGCACCATCGGCTGGGTTTTCCCAGGGAGTGCACATCGTGGTGCTTTCTGGCGAAGACGTGTCGACGTTTTGGAGTCGCTCTGGAGCAGGAGCTTGGTTCGAACAGCGCTCTCCCGGTGTTGTCGGCGCACCCCATGTCCTGCTCGTCTTCGGGGACAGAAGCGAATACGTCGACCGGTATTCGCTCGACGACAAACGTGAACTGGGCTTCGACAGCGCCGATCGTTGGCAGACGCCCTACTGGCTCGTGGATGCCGGCATGGTCGTCCAAAACTTTCTCCTGCTCGCCGAGGAACGGCGGTGGGGCGCACTCTTCTTCGGGGTCTTCGGCGATCAAGATGACTATTTCGAGGAATTGGGTGTCCCAGCAAGCGCCCACTGCATTGGAGCAATAGCGGTCGGTCATCGGTCTGCTCTCGACGCACCGAGCGGTTCGCCGACGACACGCGCCCGGCGTCAACGGGACGAGATCATCCATGTCGGACGCTGGCTCCAAGGCCATCGGGGACCTCAGCCGTTGGGCTCGACGGACGACGAGCAGCCCTAGGGAACACGTCGCGAACCGCAGCGGAGAATTTCTCCTGTCGGTCACATGGGTTTAGGGTACGGGACAGGAAAGTTCCGTTGACAAGATCGAGGTTTGAGATGGTCACGCAAGTCCCCCATGTCGAGTATCTGCAACTCGGAGACAACCCGCATCTCGTGGCGAACGAATGCACGGCGTGTGGAGCTCGCTATTTCGATCGTCGCAATGCATGCGCGAATTGCTTCGGAACAGCCTTCAAGAAGGCTCCTATCGCCACAGATGGCATTCTCAAATCGTTCACGATCGTCGCCTTCGCAGCGCCTGGAGTTCCGGTTCCGTTCGTGGCGGGAATCGTCGACTGTGCCGGCACCAGCGTCCGCGCGAACGTGATCAACGTCGAACCCGATCCGGATCACGTCAAGCTCGGAATGAAGGTCAAGTTGACCACGTACAGCCTCGGAACGGACGACGATGGCACAGATGCGATCGGTTTCGGTTTCGAACCGGCTCACTGATTCGAAAGTTGGCACAGTGACTGATGGCCCGAATGCACCACAGGTTTGAGAACAACGTTTCACAGGGGAATGGAGAAGACCATGGCAAGTGACGATATTTGGATCCTTGGAATCGCAATGACCAAGTTCGGCAAGCATGCGGACAAGGACATCGTCGATCTCGGTGCCGAAGCGGCGATGGCTGCTTTGGCCGATGGTGGAGTGACGATGAAGGACATCGGAGTCCTCGCTGCAGGGAACCTGATGGGCGCGAGTTCGGGATTCGGTCAGCTTCTGCAGAAGCAGATCGGTCAGACCGGAATTCCTGTGTACAACGTCGCGAATGCATGTGCCACCGGAGCAACTGCGCTTCGCACCGCCATCATGGCCGTCAAGTCCGGAGAGGTTCGTATGGGTCTCGCAGTCGGTGCTGAGAAGCTTGCCGGCGCAGGACTCCTCGGCGGCGGCGGTTCCGCCAAGAAGGACGGAAACAAGTGGGAGCCCAAGGGGCGCTTCGGAAGTGTTGCGCCGACGGATGGACGAATCGGCACCGACACCATGCCCGGAACGTTCGCCCAAGTCGGCATGGAATACGGCCACAAGTACGGTGGCGTATCGTTCGAGCTGTTCGCAAAGATTTCCGAGAAGAACCACGCTCATTCGGTCCTCAACCCGCTTGCGGCGTACCAGAAGCGGTTCACTCTCGACGAGATCATGAACGACATGATGATCGCGTACCCGAATACGCGCCCGATGTGTTCAGCCAACTGCGATGGTGCTGCCGCCGCTGTTGTCGTGTCCGGTGAAGTCCTTCGCACACTGTCGAAGGAACAACAGCGTCGAGCGATCAAGGTGTCTGCTTCGGTTCTGACAACCGATCCGTACCAAGAAGCCTGTCAGGTTCTGCCCGACGTCAACACGCTCACCCGCAATGCTGCGAAGATCGCTTACGAGCAAGCCGGCGTGACACCTGACGATCTCGATCTCGTCGAGTTGCACGACTGCTTTGCGACGGCCGAACTCGTTCACTACGACAACCTGATGCTGTGCCCCGAAGGAGGGGCAGTTGACTTCTTCTTGAGTGGAGCGCCGTGGCGTGACGGCAAGAAGCCTGTGAACGTGTCAGGTGGCTTGCAGTCGAAAGGCCATCCGATTGCCGCAACGGGCATCGCCAATATCTGGGAAGTCTGTCATCACCTGCGCAATGAAGCCGGCGACCGTCAGATCGAAGGCGCCAAGGTGGGACTTGCCCATGTGATCGGTCTCGGCTCGGCTTGCGGCATTCACATCCTGGAGCGCAGCGGTCTCTGATCCCGGTCACGCACCTGTTGCGTGATAGCCCCCGTCGACGTGGATCATCGATCCGGTCGTTGCGGGGAACCAATCCGAGAGTAGGGCGACGACTGCTCGTGCGACAGGTTCTCCATTCGTGACGTCCCACCCGAGCGGAGCTCGGTCACTCCACACGTCTTCGAACTTTTGAAAGCCGGGAATCGATTTGGCCGCCATGGTCTTGATCGGGCCAGCTGCGACGAGGTTCGAGCGAATACCGCGTGGCCCGATTTCCTTGGCAAGGTATCGATT
>JBJTGN010000276.1:0-9677 GCA_046093905.1 Actinomycetota bacterium | reverse complement strand
GAACTCGCCGCGGAAGTCCAGTTGTGAACCGGTCAGCCAGCAATCCCAGATGGCGCGGATTGCGAGCACCATCTCGCGCATGCGCGCTGCGGGCTTGCTCCACGGCATGCTGAATCTCTTGGTGATGTGCGGCTTGATCTGGCTTCCGAGGCCGAGAATGAATCGTCCCTGTGAATACGCCTGAAGATCCCAGGCAGTGTTTGCGAGAGTCATCGGGCTGCGAGCGAATGCGACAGCGATCGATGTTCCGAGTTCGAGTGAAGTCGAGTGCTCAGCTCCGAGGAGCAACGGGAGGAAGGGATCGTGGCTCGTCTCTGCGGTCCACGCACCGGTGTAACCAGCAGCTTCAGCTTCTCTGACTGATGCAACCGTCTCGTGCAGATTCGGGCTGATGCCTCCGTCGACCTTCATCTCATCTCCTTGGCTCAGAGATCAGGGTAGATCAGGATTGGCGTCGCGCAAGAATGCCTCGAGTTCGGCTGCGAGCTCATCGGGAGTCGGGATGTCGCTCTCGGTCATCATCGGCGGTTCATCGATGGCGGGAAGTGGCAACTGCGGACTCATCAACGCGTCGTAGGCGCCCTCGAGTTTGGTGACCATCTCGGCGTGTTCGGAATTTCGCGCCACCATGCGGTTGAGGCGTTCGGTTTGGATCACCGACTCCTGCTCGAGGGTCGCGGTGTCGAATTTCAAGCCCGCAACGGTGGACAGACCCTTCAGGAGAGAGAGGGATGCCGCCGGATAGGTCATACCAGGCAAGTACTGGGGCACCTGAGCCCACAGGCCGATCGATGGAATTCCGGCATCGTGCAAGGTTTCCTCGAGCACGGCTGCCATGCCTGCAGGAACATCCACGGTGCTTCGCAGAAATGAGAAGCGAGCGAGAAGGTCGACCGAAGGGGTCGTGCACGACAGATTGCTCGGACGAGTGTGAGGAGTCGGGAAGGGGTATGCCCCAAGCCCGATCATCATCGAGACCTCGAGACGTACAGCCAACTCACGCATCGCAGCAGCAAATCGTTGCCATGCCGAGTCAGGTTCGTGCCCGTGCAAAATGACGACGTCGCGACCGTTCGCGTCTCGGCCGACATGAACATCGATCGTCGGCCAATCGACCCCGGTATTGCGACCCTCACGAATCTCCATCGTGGGTCGGCGAGCGCGGTAGTCGATGAAGACATCCGAATCGAAAGTTGCGACGGGGAGGGGATCGATTTGGTGTTCGATCGCCGACATGGCGTCATTGGCTGCTCCAGCTGCGTCGATCCACCCTTGCAGCATCACGATGAGAACTGGTGACTGCAGCTTTGGCAGGTCACCGTGAAGTTCGATGTCCCGAATCGAGTCGCTCATGGCAGTCTGCTGAGCATTTCCTCAGCCCGAGCAGCGGCACCGAGAACTTGAACATTGAACGGCTCGAGTTCGGCTGGATCTCGTTGGCCGAGTGCTCCTCCGAGATAGCGAGCGTAGACACCTTCGAGAATGCACACGAGTTTCCAATAGGCGAAGGCCGTGTAGAAATCGAGATGTGAGGTATCCCGACCGCTGACCTGTGCAGACCTTGCGGCCATCTCTGAACGGTCGAGAAACCCGGGCGCAGTGCACGCTTGACCGGTCCAGGCGGACATGTCGTCATTGGGTCCGGTCCAATAGACCATGAGCAGTCCGAGGTCAGCCATCGGATCTCCGAGCGTGCAGATCTCCCAGTCGAGGACTGCGATGACATCACCGGACGAGTCGATCATGCAGTTGTCGAGGCGGTAGTCGCCGTGGACAAGGGTTGCGGGACCTTGTTCAGGGATGCGAGCCAGAAGTTCGTCGTGGACACGATCGACACTGGGCAGGTCTCGGGTCTTTTGTTGGTTCCATTGTCCGTACCAGCGCTTCAACTGTCGAGCGATGTACCCCTCATGGCGTCCGAGGTCGGCGAGACCGACGTCGTCGGGACGAACCTTGTGAATCGCTGCCATGGTGTCGAGGATCGACTCGCTCGCACGACGGCGAGCATCGGGGGTCAGGAGGCGTTCGGCAGAATCCCGGTCGCGAATCACGAGACCGTCGACGAAATCCATCACGTAGAAAGGTGCTGAGTTGACAGCCGGGTCGTCACAGAAGCCGAGGGCAGGGGCGACGGGCACTGGCGTGTCACTCAAGGCGTCGATGATGCGAAACTCACGACCCATGTCATGGGCACTTGCGAGCACATGACCGAGGGGAGGGCGACGCAGGACGAATCGGCGTCCATCCGCTCCGGTCACCTTGTACGTGAGGTTGGAGTGACCTCCGGCAATGACGTCGAAGATGAAGGGTCCCGCAGCACCATCGACATGTGTTTCCATCCACTGCCGCACTGCGGCGACGTCGATACCAGGGACGTCCTGTCCTGTTGACTGGGCGCTCACGACCCGTACGGTAGCGGGGTTCGCGGGACCTTCTTACCCCCACGGATCCTTTCCGAGGCGCGCCGGCTGCGACCGATATCGTCGACGTCATGAGCGGACCCTCGATTGTCGACGTCACTGATGCAACCTTCGAGACCGAGGTCATCGAGGCCTCGATGACGACTCCTGTGATCGTCGATCTCTGGGCGCCATGGTGCGGCCCGTGCAAGAGTCTGACCCCAGTTCTCGAAAAGGTTGTGTCTGCTGCGAATGGGCGGGTCGTTCTTGCAAAGGTCAATATCGACGAGAATCCGGGAATTGCGCAGGCATTTCGCGTCCAGTCGATTCCGATGGTGGTCGCAATCAAGGACGGTGCTCCCGTCACCGCCTTCCAGGGCGCTCAGCCAGAGCATGTCGTGCAGCAGTTCATTCAAGAATTGATGCCGTCAGCACGAGAAGAAGAGATTGCAGCTCTTCTGGCCCGTGGCGACGAGGAAAGTCTGCGAGCGGTTCTCTCAGTCGAGCCTGGCAACGAAACGGCAATCGTGACGCTTGCCAACATGATGACCGCGCGCAGTGAGGGTGCTGAGGCCCTCACTCTCCTCAGCCGCATCCCCGAAACCGATGAGGTTCGCAAGGCAGCCGCAGCTGCCCGTTTGTCGATGCGAGAACCCGACGATTACGACGAGCAGCTGGAGAAGCTTCTCGATGTGGTCAAGGCAGACGAAATCGCGCGCCAGCAGTTTCTCGACATTCTCGAAGTCATGGGCCCTGATGACCCGAGGACTGCTGCATGGCGCAAGAAGTTGACAGCACGTCTCTACTGACCGGGTTTCTTCTCCGACTATGTACTCACATGCATTCGATATCGAGCGGCAGGTCGATGCCGTCGCCGGAACGTATGACGTTGCGATCATCGGTGGGGGTATCACGGGCATCTGCCTTGCACGAGAGGCAGCCGGTCGTGGCTTGCGGGTGATCCTGTTCGATCGAGGTGACTTCGGGGCGGAGACGAGCGCTGCGACCACGAAATACATCCATGGCGGGATCCGATACCTCGAGCAGTACGACGTGGCTGTGGTGCGAGAGAGTCTGCGCGAGCGGCGCATTCTCGCCCTCGGTGCACCGCATCTCGTCGAGCAAGTTCGATTCATCATGCCGGCTTGGAAATGGAGCAAACCGCCGACGGCACTGATCGGCGCGGGAGTTCTTCTGTACGACGCACTTTCCTACGACAGGAATCGTCGGTCGCCGGACAGTCTGCGCATTCCTCATCCGAAGTGGATGAGCAAGACGGAACTTCTGAATGCAGTTCCATGGCTCGATGAGACGGAGCTTCAGGGAGCCTTTGCCTATTTCGACACCTTGAACATCCATCCCGAACGGTTGCTTCTGAGCTATGCCAAAGCAGCGGCCGCTGCGGGAGCGACACTCTTGAACCATGTTCGTGTCGATGGGTTCGTGACGACTGACAGCGGTGCAGCGAATTCTGATGGCCGGGTGCACGACATTGCTGTCAGCGGTGTCGAATTCACCGATGTCTTGACGGGCGAGCAGGGGAAAGTCGCAGCCAAAGTGGTGGTCAACGCAGCGGGGCCGTGGATCGACCGGGTCCTGGCGGCCCTCGGACGCCCAACGGGAGTACGTGTCGATCGCTCGAAGGGCGTACACATCTTGACTCGTCCACTCGGAGGTCCAGGTCGCGTCAACGATGCGGTGTTCGCGCGAGCCCGTTCTGGTCGCCATGTGATCGTCTCGCCGTGGATGGGCAAGTCGTTCATCGGGCCGACGGACACTCCGTTGGTGGCAGGGCCCGATGGCGTCGAACTTCCCGTTGCCGTCGACGTCGACGATGTGGATCTCATTCTCGACACCGTCAATTCGACAATGGGCGATCCTGCCGAACAATTGACTCATGACGATGTGGAACTGACAACAGTCGGAATTCGTCCTCTGATCCACCGATCCTCTGGATCAGCGACAAACAGTGCAACTGAGATCGACGGTGACCCTGATGAGGCAGACACCTACTCGGCGAGCCGAGCGCACGAGTTCTATCACCATCGCGAACAGGGGATTGCCAACCTGTGGTCGATCGGCGGAGGGAAGTGGACGACTGCGCGCGCGACTGCGGAGCAAATGATCGACCAACTTGCCCGTTTCGAATTGGCGGAAACGCTGATGGCCGAATCACTCACCCGTCACCAAGGGACGGCTGGCGCCTTTGCATGGGCGGAAGATGCAGAACCATTCCTCGTCGACGCCTCGGAGAAGTTGAGAGTTCTCGGACTGTCCGGACGGCAAGCTCGCCACTTGGCTCGCTTGTATGGAACAGAGTGGGTCCGCCTGGCAGAGATGATTCGCGCCGAACCCGACTTGGGACGAGCAGTGTCAACGAGATCCGACGACGTGGCGGTTCAAGTGGTGTTCGCCGTGATTGCCGAGGGTGCGCGCACATTGTCGGACATCGTCGACCGTCGACTCGTCCTGGGAACCCTCGGGCACGTCGATGAAGAGACTCTCGAATCGATTGCTCGAATTGCAGCTCCGTTCCTTGGTTGGACTTCCGAGGAATGCCTGGCTCGATCGCAACGCGAATACGCGCGGCGGTCGGCGTTGGAACGTCGATGGCAATCCGGAGTGTCCGAACGTCACTGACGTTGTCAGCCTGGGGTGACCACACGATGGACGACTGGCGTCCGATCGCGCACGTCGAGGAACTCGAGCAGATGCCGCGACGCCAACCGAGACAACTTGCCACGTGGATCGATCACGGTCGCAGGCTCGTGCATTGGTTCGGAGCAGCTCGAATCTTCACCACCCTTGTCACTGTTCCGCTGATCGGCTTCGGAGTTTTCGCGCTTCTTCGGCCGGAACCTTCACCAGTCGAGGCGGACATTCGGTACGCATCGACAGTGCCGACCTCCGATCAGGGTTCCATCATCGATGCGAACCGCGAGGGAAAGGTGACGGTCGAGGCAGGAACGTCTGCAGGAATCGTGGTGCACGTCGCTGGGCACGTCTATTCGCCGGGGGTGTACACACTGACCGTCACTGGACGCATTGTCGACGCGATTCGGGCAGCAGGAGGCGCTCAACCGATTGCGGACTTGAATGCGATCAATCTCGCTCTTCGACTCAGCGACGGGGATCAGATCTATGTTCCTGCTGTCGGCGAAGTTGTCCGTTCGTCGACAGCAGGGCGAATCGGAGTCGAAAGCGATGACGAACGAAGTGTCTTTCCCATCGACATCAACTCAGCGACAGCGTCGGTTCTCGAGGAATTGCCCGGCATCGGCCCCAGCACAGCAGCTGCGATCATCGCCCATCGAGAGAACGTTGGCCGGTTCGCTTCGACGTCGGGTCTTCTCGACGTTCCTGGAATCGGAACATCGAAGTTCGAAGCGATCAAAGACTTGGTCAGGGTGTAGTTCTTCTCGTGCCGGCGGCGTCAGAAATCAACTGTGAGGATGATTGCTGCGATTGCAAAACCGATGAGAGAGCCGATCCAGATTCCGATCGCCAAGCGAAACCACTCTCGTCGCCATTCGGGCCATCCGGCCACCGCCCGGGTCGTGGAACGACGCGCCGCAACGAATCCGACTGCCATCCATACGGCGGCACTCGACACAATGACTGCGAGCCATTTGCCACCTCCAGTTGCGAGCGGAAAGCCGAAGATGGGCAACGTTGGGCACGACAGCACCGCCAGAACGAATCCAACCAGACCGCGTATCGTCGATTGGGAACCCCACAGAGTGAGCATGCTCGCAACTCCAGCCACCGTCATCGGAACGAGCGCAGCAAGAAATCCGTAGGTTCGAACCACGCGAAGGTGGTATTCGATCCCCTCGGGTACGGGACCATTTGTGATCGGCTTCTCCTCGCTCCTCGGACGATCGATGCTTTGCGCAGTGGGAGGCTTGGCCATTGGAGGTCCCGAGGGCTTGGTTCGTGGAGCCGACGGCGCAGGAACCGGGCCACCCCCACGCGATCGACTCGTTCGGGACATTGCTCCCAAGATAGTGCGACTCCCGTGGACAGGGTGCGACACACGTGTCAGAGATCAAATCACACGTGATCGACGGCTCTCCAGCGCATGGGTCGGATCGCAAGACGTCGATACCGTTTGGTCCGGGATCGGGTGCGGCTGGCTCGGCTGCACTCTGTGCGTCTGTTGTCGTCCTCTGCGTCTGGTTGGGCGAGGGAGGGGAGCATCGTCGAGCCGTTGCGGTCTCATTGCTTCTCGCAGGATTGATCGCCTCGGTCGAGTTGATGGGAATGGGGCGCGGACGCGAGCGCCGAATCGTGATGCGTCGGTCTGCGAGTCGAGTGCGAATGCGGGCATTGATTCTCCTCGGGATACTGATGGCAGGCATCACCGGGATGACTCGCAGTTCTGCGGAATGGAGTGCTGTCGATGCGGTTCGGCTCGGAACCTATCGAGGAGAAGCAACGGTCGTCGGCGACTCGAAGGAGATCGGAAGAGGACGTCGGGTCATCCTCGAGATCGATGGCCAGCGCTTCGAGAGTTGGCTGTTCGGATCGAAGCGGCATCGCGCGAACCGGCTCGAATCCGGTGACGTCGTCGCGGTCGAGGGAGTTCGAACAGGGTTCACTGGAGATCAGGCTCGACGGTCGCAGATTCGCCATGTTCTCGGTCGATTCGAGCTCTCAGAGATGGCATCTGTGATCGACGGTCATCAGAGAAGTGCACCGCTCGTTCGAGCTGCCAATCGAGTGAGAGGCATGATCCGCAAGGGTGCAGACCTGCTCGACGTCGAACATGGCGCGTTGTTCACCGGTCTCGTCTATGGAGACGACTCCTCGCAGCCACCCGAGATGGTCGAGGACTTTCGAGCGAGCGGACTTGCTCACCTGACTGCAGTCTCTGGTCAGAACGTCGTGTTCGTGCTCGCCATGGCTGGACCGCTTCTCGCACGTATGCGTCGATCGTGGCGGATCGGATGCACGCTCGTGCTCCTCGTGTGGTTCGCCATCATGACACGCCTCGAACCATCGGTGATTCGTGCGGTGTTCATGGCGGGTACGTCCGCTCTCATGGCGGGCGTTGGCGGTCCCGTGTCGTCGTGGGTGGCGCTGTGTCTGACAGTCGGCGTCGCCAGTCTCATCGATCCGTTCCTGGTGTGGTCCGTCGGCTGGTGGCTCTCCGTGGCCGGATGCGCAGGACTGATCGTTGCAACTCCACCGATCGGTCGTCTCTTCGATCGATTCCCGACCTGGGTGTCATCCTGGATCTCTCCGACGATTGCTGCGCAAACAGGCGTCCTCGGCGTGATCGTCGGAGTGTTCGGATGGCCGAGCGCAATGTCGATTCCGTGCAACCTTCTTGCAGCCCCCGTGGCAGGTCTCGTGATGCTCATCGGATTGCCGTTCGCAATCGTGGGAGGGCTTCTCCCAACTGGTTTGGGTCACGCCGTGATGTGGCCGATCGGTTGGGGAGTTGCCTGGGTAGAGGGCGTCGCCAGTCTTGGTGCTCGGATCGATCCGCCGACGGCGGTCGACATGGCGGTTTCTTTGACGCTCGCAGGTTTCACGGGATGGGCGGTCGTGCGATTTCGGCTCACTCGGGAGGATTTCACCGACGGTGTTTCACCAGATCGCTCACCCTTGTGAGAGTCTTGAGACGTGACCGTGTATCTGTTCAAGGGAGCGGATTCTGCTCTCGTCGGAGATGCGGTGGCGCTCCAGGTCAGAGCGAGCGTGGGCGACGAGGATCGCTCGATGGTTCTCGACGAATTCGATGGAGAGTACGTGCTCGCCGCAGCTGTCGAGGCAGCGAAGACTCCGCCCTTCATCGGCGACAAACGAGTCGTGCTCGCGCGCAATCTGTCCCAGCACAAGGGTGATCTCGATGGTCTCATTGCGTTCGTCGAGAGCGCACCCGATGATGTCGATCTTCTTCTCGAATGGGGAAGCGGTGCTGTCACACCTCGCCTCGTGACCGCAGTGAAAAAAGCCGGGGGCATCGTCGTCGACCCGTCGCCTCCAACAGGAGCCAAGGACCGCCGTGAGTGGTGGAACGAACACATCGCTGCACACGAAGTGAATCTCGATGCGAAGGCTGCGTCACTCGTGTCGGAGTGGCTCGGAGAAGATGTTGCTCGTTGGCCGCGCCTCGCCGATGCTCTGAAGGCTGCTTATGGCCAAACGCGCATCACCTCCGAACTCCTCGAACCCTTTCTCGGCGTCCGCGGAGACGTCAAGCCATGGGACTTGACCGATGCCATCGACTCGGGCGATGTCCATCGAGCGATCCTGGTCGTGAGGAGAATGATGGAGGCGGGGGAACGTCACCCACTCCAGATTCTCGCCCAGCTGCATTCCCATGTCTCTCGACTCGCTCGGCTCGATGGCAAGGATGTCTCGAGCCGAGAAGAGGCCGAAGAGGTGCTCGGTCTCAAGGGCTACCCAGCCGAAAAGGCGCTGAAGTCGTACCGATCGCTGGGTTCCGAGGGTGTTCGCAAGGCGTACGAACTGTTGGCTACAGCCGATTCGGATGTCCGCGGGGGAACGGGACTCGAGGACTCTCTCGTGATGGAAGTCTTCGTAGCGCGCTTCGCGCGCCTCTCGAGGGCGACAGGCGTCAGCCGGCGGCGTTGATGCGCTTCATCAGCCGGCTCTTGCGACGAGCGGCCGTGTTCTTGTGAATGATTCCCTTGGCAGCGGCCATGTCGAGACGCTTGACAGCCATGCGGATGTCTTCGGCGCTTTCAGGTGACCCGGCTCCAGTTTGAGCAGTCTTGATGCGCGTCTTCAGTTCGCTCTTGACAGCCTTGTTGCGCTCAGCGCGCTTGGCATTCGTGAGGATGCGCTTCTTCTGACTCTTGATGTTTGCCACGGGAACCTCGTGCGATCGAAAGGGCTTGGTCAGGGTACCAGTCCCCGCTAGCGCTCCCAACACAGTCTGGGCCTCCTTCACGGACGCTCGCGGGGAGACGGTAGGGTACGTGCGTTCCGCTTGGCTGCCAGTGCGGACCAACCCCTGTGCCATGGACCTCTCCCTGATTCGCAATTTCTCGATCATCGCCCACATCGATCACGGGAAATCGACCCTGTCCGACCGCATTCTCGAATTGACCAAGGCGGTCGAGGCCAGAGACATGCGGGCCCAATATCTCGATTCGATGGACCTCGAACGCGAGCGGGGCATCACCATCAAAGCCCAGAACGTCCGGGTCGATTGGAAGGGGCACACGCTCCACCTCATCGACACCCCGGGCCACGTGGACTTCGGATACGAGGTGAGCCGGTCGCTCGCCGCCTGTGAAGGTG
>JBJTGN010000275.1:0-13757 GCA_046093905.1 Actinomycetota bacterium | reverse complement strand
TCCCGGACCTGATGTCCGAGCAGGACATCGTGCTCGAGATCGAGGTGGATGGTGCTCAGCAGGTCAAGGTTCGGCATCCAGATTCTGTTCTAATCTTCGTTCTTCCACCCTCCCGAGAAGAGCAACGCAGACGTCTGATCGGTCGGGGAGACCCTGACCACAAGGTTCTCGAGAGGCTCCGCAAGGCTGAGGAGGAGGAGCCGGTGGGGCTGGCTCTGGCCGACTTCTGCATCGTGAACGACGATGTGGATCGAACTGTCGAGGAATTGTTGAGCATCATCAACGCCTTGAGGGAACAGACTTGACGATCCAAACGCCGGTAGGCTTTCACTCTCGTTCCGATCACGAAAGTCGCCGACCATGACTCACTCCATCGCCGTTCCCCATGACTCCCTGATGACGCCGGAGTTGGAAACCCTTTTGGACAAGGTCGATTCCAAGTTCAGCCTGGTCACTCTTGCGGCCCGCCGGGCCCGTGAACTGCAGCAGTACTACGCCAAGATGGGATCGATTTCCTCGAAAGTCGTGCCTCCTCAGGTTGCATCGTTGCGCAAGCCGCTGAGCATGGGATTCGAAGAGATTGCCGCCGACAAGATCGTGCGTGTCTCAGCTGAGGAAATGGCTGAAAGAGCCGAAGCCGAAGAAGCAGCACGGGCCGATGCGAATGACGTTCTCGGGTCGGACTTCATCGGCGGTTCGCAGAACCCTGTTCGCGAAACGTCCGGTCTCATCGGCGTTCCCGAGTCCGACGACGCTTGAGAATTCGATGACCGACCTCGCAGGGCGGCGAGTGATCGTCGGCATTTGTGGAGGAATCGCGGCCTACAAGGCGGTCGAGATTTGTCGCCGCCTCGTCGATGCGGGGGCTCACGTCGTGCCGGTCATGACCAAGGCTGCCGAGCACTTCATCGGACGCACGACTGTGTCAGCTCTGGCAAGTGAGCCGGTCCGGACTTCGATGTGGGAAGGAGATGATCCGATCCCGCATACCAAACTCGGGCAGACGGCCGACCTGATCGTCGTCGTTCCTGCGACAGCGAGATTGATCGGTGCATACGCTCACGGATTGTCCACTGACCTGCTCACCAACGTCCTCATCGCAACTCGATCACCTGTGATCGTGTGTCCTGCGATGCACACCGAGATGTGGGAACACCCTGCCGTTCAGGACAATCTCGCACTCTTGCGGAGTCGGGGGACCCGAATCGTGGAACCCGAGGAGGGTCGCCTTGCAGGTGGTGACACGGGGAAGGGGCGGCTTGCCTCGTCGGACTCGATCATGTCCGAGATCGTCGATGTTCTTTCCCACACCGGTCCGATTGCAGGTGACCTGACGGGGTGCAAAATTCTCGTCACTGCTGGGGGCACTCGAGAGCCGATCGATGCCGTTCGCGTGCTCACCAACCGATCGAGCGGCAAACAGGGTCACGCGATTGCTGAAGAAGCGGCTCGGCGAGGGGCAAGTGTCGTGCTGATCACAACGACCGATCGTGGGGCGCCCGCAGGGATCGATGTCGTGCGGGTGGAGACGGCACACGACATGCACGAAGCCGTTCGTTCCAGATGGCCCGTATCCGATGTGCTCGTCATGGCGGCAGCGGTGGCCGATTTCCGCCCTGTTCGTTCCGAATCCGGCAAGATCAAGAAGGACTCGGGAGTCCCCGAAGTCCATCTCGAACAAACTGCGGACATTCTCGCCGAGGCCGGATCGACCAAGAGGAGTGATCAGGTCCTCGTTGGTTTCGCGGCTGAGACTGCTGACCTCGTGGAGAATGCCCGGATCAAATTGCTCAAGAAGAACCTCGATGTCGTCGTAGCAAACGATGTGGCCCAGCCGGGTGTCGGGTTCGATCACGACACCAACGCAGTTACCTTCGTTCGCTCCGCTCACGATCTAGAGTCGATGCCGTTGAGCGACAAACGGGAGGTTGCCCGTCGGCTGCTCGACATCGTCGTCGAGGTGCGCGAATCGCGCTCGTGAACGGAGCAGCAATGAGTCGTCAGTGGACATTCACATCGGAGAGCGTGACTGAGGGTCACCCCGACAAAGTCGCGGACCAAGTTTCCGATGCAGTTCTGGATGCAATCCTGACTCAGGACCCGCATGCTCGAGTCGCGTGCGAAACCTTGGTGACGACAGGTCTGTGCTTGGTGTCGGGAGAGATCACGACCGAGGCGTATGTGGACATCGCCGAGACTGCCCGGGATGTGATCAAGGGGATCGGTTACACCAATGCCGACTTCGGATTCGATGGTCAGACGTGCGGAGTGCTCGTTGCGTTGGACGCTCAGAGTCCGGACATCGCTCAGGGTGTGGATCGCAGTGAGGAAGTGAGGGGAGCCGGTCCGAAAGACGACCTCGATCTTCAGGGCGCGGGCGACCAGGGAATGATGTTCGGTTTCGCCTGCAACGAGACGCCGGAATTGATGCCGCTACCGATTCACCTTGCGCACCGCATTGCAGAACGTTTGACAGAGGTTCGCAAGTCCGGCCAGATTCCGTACCTTCGCCCCGATGGCAAGACCCAGGTGACGTTCGACTACGAGGACGGTCGCCCCGTTCGCCTCAAGGCAGTGCTCGTGTCCACTCAGCACGATGATGGCATCGACCGGGACACGGTGATTCGACCGGATCTCATCGAACAGGTGATTCGCCCGGTCATCCCTCGCCAGTTCGCCGATGACGATTACGTCGTGTACGTGAATCCCACGGGCAAGTTCGTTCTCGGTGGCCCGCACGCAGACACAGGTCTGACCGGACGCAAGATCATCGTCGATACCTACGGCGGAATGGGTCGGCACGGTGGCGGAGCCTTCAGCGGCAAGGATCCGAGCAAGGTCGATCGTTCGGCAGCGTATGCCGCTCGCTGGGTTGCCAAGCATGTGGTCGCTGCCGGAGCTGCGGATCGATGCGAAGTGCAGGTTGCGTATGCCATCGGTATGGCGCATCCGGTCAGCATCTTGGTCGAGACATTCGGGACGGAGAAAGTGGATTCGGCTCATATCGCACGTGCAGTGAGGGATGTCTTCGACTTGCGACCCGCAGCGATCGTGCGAGATCTTCAACTGAAGCGTCCTATCTATCGCCAGACAGCCGCCTACGGTCATTTCGGTCGTGAACTTCCCGACTTCGAGTGGGAGAAGTTGTCGCGACTCGCCGATCTGACTTCAGCGCTCGGTCTGTGATCTGACGTCGATCGGACATGTCCGAGGTTGCTCGGCTCGTCGTCGAGGTCGTCCCCGATGTCACTGGAATCGATCGAAGTTTCGACTACTTCGTCCCTGACGAGATGAAGAGTTCGATCGACATTGGCTCCCGAGTTCGAGTGAATTTGAACGGCCGCCGGGTTGGTGGATGGGTCATTTCCTTCGTGACTCGTGCCGAGACGAACGACGTGCACGAGTCGGAACTCAAGCCGATCCTGAAGTGTTCCGGAGTCGGTCCTGACGAAACAATTGTTTCATTGAGTCGATGGGCGGCGAATCGATGGTGTGTCGGAAAGCTTCGACCATTTCTCGTCACGGGTTCACCTCACAGCGTTGTTTCTCGTATCGCGCCATCTCGTCGAACAAAGGTGGTCGCCTCACCGATTTCTCCCGCAGCAAGCAAGTTGTTGGCTGAGGGAGGCGGCATGCTTCGGCTTCCCCCCACACACGACCAATTGCCAGCCGTCCTCTCGGCTGCGCACCTGGGTCCAACCCTGGTCGTGTGTGCCACTGTCGACTCCAGCAGGGTCATGGCTGCCCGATTGAAGCGAGCAGGAATCAGCGTCGCTCTCATGCCTCAGGACTGGAGCAGCGCGCGCGGAGGGGTCGACGTCGTCATTGGTGCCCGTTCCGCCGCCTTTGCCCCGTGTCCGAATCTCTCCGCCGCCGTCGTCTTGGACGAACACGAGGAGTCTCTACAAGAAGAGAGGATGCCGACGTGGCATGCACGAGAGGTCTTGGCGGAACGATGTCGCGAGAGCGGTGCCGCTTTGCTCCTCATCTCAGCAAGCCCGACGACTGTGGGTTCGCACTCGAGAACGACCTTGGCACCTCCGCCTGAGCGTGAGCGGGCAGGTTGGCCGAGTGTCGAAGTGATCGACCGATCGGCCGAGCCGGTGTGGAACAGATCACTCGTGTCGGCAGGGCTGATCGAAGTTCTTCGTGACCCGGGTCTTCGAGTCGTGTGCATTTCGAATACCAAGGGTCTGGCTCGCCTGCTCGGATGTCGTTCATGCGGCGTTCTCGTGAGGTGCGAAGTCTGCAGCAGCACTCTCGTCGAGTTGGAGGATGCCAGACTTGAATGCCCGGTGTGTCACCTGACGAGACCTCCGGTCTGTGCGGTCTGCTCGTCGACTGCGATCTCGAGACTTCGTCCGGGCGTCACTCGACTGCGCGAAGAACTGGAGAAGGCGGCCAATCGGCCAGTCGCCAAGATCGAGTCAGGAGACATCGTCGTGGATGAGGCGTCCCATGACATTTTCATCGGTACGAGTGCAACTCTTCACCAAATACATCGTGCTGATGTCGTGGTGTTCCTGGATTTCGATCGGGAACTCTTGGCGCCGCGGTTCCAGGCACACGAGCAGGCAATGGCCCTTCTTGTGAGAGCCTCGCGGCTCGTGGGCCCAAGGAGCAGAAAGGGTCGAATCCTCATTCAAACCTCTTTCCCGGACCACGACGTCGTGCGAGCTGCGGTGGAAGGGAACCCGGGAATTCTCACCGATGCAGAGACGGAGCGCCGACGGACCCTCGGATTGCCTCCGTTCAGCGCCCTCGCAGTCGTGGAGGGAGATGGTGTGGATCGATGTGTGGAGAGTCTCGTAGGTGTCGAGGGCCTTGTGATCTCACGACACCGTGGACGAGCCCTCATACGCGCGGTCGATCATCGACGGCTGAGCAATGCCTGGATGTCCGTTCCCGCACCAATTCGCTCATTGGTTCGCATCGAGGTCGATCCGCTGTCGATGTGAAGCCGATTTCGAGGTCCGGCAAGGGTCGCTGTCACAGGTCACGGAGATCGACGAACCTCGAGCAAGCGGTATCCCTGGCGGGAGGTCAGTCGTTCCACAGCCCAGCCGTTCGATTGAAGCCATGCTGCGAGTGAGTCGCTTCCAAGATTCTTGTGGACGACGAGAACAGCTCGACCTCGTTCGGTCAGACGTGGGATCCATGTCGTCAGCATCGCGTGGAGAGCCTTCTTGCCGATCTTGATGGGGGGATTGCTCCAGATCACATCGAATCGGATCTCTTCGGGTACGTCAGTCGGATCGAGTACAACAACATTCCCCGTTCCGAGTTTCGCCGAGTTGGCAGACGTCAGATGACGTGCACGCTCATTGATGTCCACTGCCCAGACTCGAGCAGAGGGTCGACGCAGTGCCATCGTGATCGCAATCGGTCCAACGCCACATCCGAGATCGAGGAACTCACCCTGCTCGGGAAGTTCAGGAGCTTCGAGGAGGAGGATCTTGGTGCCGGGGTCGAGTCGCCGACGACCGAAGACTCCCGAATCGGTGGCGAGGTCGAAGGAGAAGTCGGGCAGAGAGACGTGTACGACTCCGGGATCCGAGACTGCTGAGGGTGTCGAATCGAAGTAGTGCGAATGCGGCTGTTCGGGCCGACTGCCAGGAGGAGTGGTCATGTCGTAGGTAGCCTTTCACGAATGAGTTACGAGATCCGCACTTTTGGTGACCCAGTTCTGGTCACACGCGCCGCTGAAGTCACGGACATCAACGGCAAGGTCGTGCGCATGGTCGATGAGATGTTCGAGACGTTGTACGACAGCGATTCGGGTATCGGTCTCGCAGCCCCACAGGTCGGGATTCAACGTCAGATCTTCGTCTGGGACATGGAAGACGATCCACAAGTCATCATCAACCCGAAAATTGTGGAGTCCGAAGGTGAATGGGTCTACGACGAGGGATGTCTGAGCATCCCCGGTCTCTTCGTCGAGATGACTCGCCCCAAGAAGGTTCTCATGCGAGGAGTCGATCTCGACGGAAACGAAATCGAGATCGAAGCCGACGAACTCGAAGCCCGTCTCTTCCAGCACGAACTGGATCACCTCAATGGCGTGCTCATGTTCGACCGCATGCAACCTCAACAACGGGCCCGAGCAATGGCCGAATACGCCAAGATCAAAGAGCAGGGTGTCGCACTCGGTTCAGCCATTCGCCTCGAAGCGGAGTGATTGCTCGAGACAATCCCTTCTTTGGTCGCAGCATTCGGAGATGTCGAAGTGTCGCCTGAATTCGATCTCGCACCTCTGCCGACATCGCCCGTTCGACGAGTTGCTTTTCTCGGTACCCCCGACATCGCAGCTGGGGCATTGGCCTGCTTGATCGAGAATCGATTCGATGTGGCACTCGTGGTGACACGCGCCGACAAGAGACGGGGTAGGGGATCCACTCTGATGGGGAGTCCGGTGAAGCACCTGGCCGAGGAGCATGGAATCCCTGTTGTGCACGACCTCGAGAGCCTCCTGGACGAACATCATGTGAATCCGATCGACATTGGCGTCGTCGTTGCCTACGGCGCATTGATCAAGCCCCATGTTCTTGCCGAGATTCCCATGGTCAACCTCCATGTGTCACTTCT
The DNA here is from genome assembly GCA_046093905.1 of Actinomycetota bacterium. Classification (GTDB taxonomy): domain Bacteria; phylum Actinomycetota; class Acidimicrobiia; order Acidimicrobiales; family Ilumatobacteraceae; genus Casp-actino8. Next base: position 7,172 of record JBJTGN010000275.1, on the reverse strand, counting down.
GCCGAGATGGCGAGGTGCTGCACCGATCGAACGCGCGATTCTCGCCGGCGACGACACGACGGGCGTGTGTCTGATGCAGTTGGAAGTAGGTCTGGACACAGGAGGGGTCATTGCATCTGCGACGATGCCAATTGGCGACTCGACAACGGCCCAAGACATTCGGACTCAACTCTTGGCGGAGGGAAACAAACTCCTTCTTCACGCTCTGCGCACGGGAGACTTTCGAGCCCAGCCCCAATCCGGCACTCCCACCTATGCGGCAAAGATCGAGCCAGCCGAACGACACATCGACTGGTCAGAACCGGCAACCCTGGTCTCTCGTCGCGTGCGAATCGGGGGAGCATGGAGCACGTTCCGTGATCGTCGCTTCAAGATTCACTCGGTCACTGTTCGCGATATCGCGCTTCCGAAGGGTCGAGTCGTTCTGGATGGGGATCGAATCGTTGTCGGCTGCGGCGAAGGTTCGGTGGAACTCAGGGAAGTTCAACCCGAAGGCAAACCTCGAGTCCCAGCCCAGGACTGGGCTCGCGGTGCCCGGCTGCAGAACGGTGATTCGTTCGATCATGTCTGATTCGAAATCCGATTCGAAGCGAATGACGAATTCGAGACAGTTCTCGGCACGAAGAGTTGCTCTCGAGGCGCTCGTGCGAATCGAACGAGATGGAGCGTTCGCGAATCTGGTTCTCGGGCCGATTCTCGAGCGTTCCGGTCTGAGTCAGGAGGATCGGGCGTTCGTGACGATGTTGGTCTACGGAACGACGCGGATGAAACGAGCGTGTGATGCAGTCGTGGACAGGTTCATTGCAAAGGAACCGGACGCCACCACTCGACAGGTGCTTCGCTTGGGGGCGTATCAGATCGTGTTCTCCGATGTACCGGATCACGCGGCAGTGGACGAGACCGTGGCTGTGGCTCCCTTGCGATCGCGAGGTTTTGTCAATGCTGTTCTGCGACGTGTCGCAGCGACGCCCATGCAATGGCCGAACGACATGGTGAAGATGAGCTATCCGGATTGGATCGTTCATCGATTGGCATCCGAGATGGATGCGAGCGATCTCGCCTCGACTCTCGAGACCATGAATCAGCCAGCTCCGGTGACGAAGCGGCTCGATGGGTACGTCCAAGATGTTGCCAGTCAGGACGTCGTTCGGTCCGTCGGGGCGTGTCGTTCAGAGACGATCGTCGATGTGTGCGCTGGCCCGGGAGGGAAGGCCACCGGACTTGCTGCAACTGGGGCTCATGTCATCGCAGCCGATATCAGCCCGGTTCGGGCGGGTCTTGTGAAGGTCAACTCGATCTCGACTCATCACCCTCTCGCGGTTCTGGTTGCGGACGCGCGGCAGCTTCCGCTGCTCGATGCCTGCGCGGATCGAGTACTCGTCGACGCACCCTGTTCGGGTCTTGGCGTTCTGAGACGTCGAGCTGATGCCCGATGGCGCATCCAGGAATCCGACATTGCCGACCTGGCGGCTATCCAGGCATCGATTCTCACTGAGGCGGCACGACTTGTTCGTCGAGGCGGGGTCTTGGTCTTCAGCGTGTGCACGCTCACCGCTCAGGAGTCCATCGACCATGAGGTGCCTCATGGATTCGATGTGGTTTCGCGTGACGGCGATGGGGATCTCCCGGCTTTGGGAGAGCATTGGGAGCCCTTTGGTCATGGAGCCCGTGTGCTGCCGCACAGGATCGACTCCGACGGCATGGTCTTGCTGAGATACCGTCGCTCGGTATGACCACTGATTCGTCTGCGTTGTCGGCAAAGGTGCTGACTGTCAGTGACGGCGTCGTTGCAGGAACTCGTATCGATACGAGTGGTGAGGCGCTGGTTCGCTGCCTCACTGAACACGGGTTCGAGGTGATCGACCGTCAGACATGCTCCGATGGAGCAGCCGTTGTAGCCGACGCATTGCGGTCGATGGTCGAAGGGTTTGCCGGCTTGATCGTGACGACCGGTGGAACCGGATTTGCACCAAGAGATCAAACACCGGAGGGCACCCGCTCGATCCTCGAACGTGAGGCTCCGGGAATCGCTGAGGCGATGAGGGCAGTTAGCCCGCTCGGCCGGCTGTCCCGGGGTGTGGTGGGGACATGTGGCAGAACCTTGATTTGCAACACTCCTGGATCCCCGAAGGGATGTGTCGAGCAACTCGAAGCAGTGATCGATGTGCTGCCTCATGCGGTTCGCCTCCTCGGGGAAAACGAAACCTCGCACTGATCGATGACTTTCGGTTCTGTACGTCTCGTGTTCTGACATCGAGCGAGTTCTTCCCAGGAGATCGTGTCCGTACCGATAGGGTTTCGAACGTGTTGCGACTCGTCGTCCCGAAGGGTTCCCTGGAACGCGCGACTTTCGAGCTCTTCGAGTCGGCTGATCTGCCGATCCGGAGGTCCTCGACTGTCGATTACAAAGCAGTCATCGACGACCCTCGTATCTCCGAAGTGCGTATCCTGCGCCCGCAAGAAATCCCTCAATACGTGAGCGAGGGGCTCTTCGACATCGGAATCACAGGTCGAGATTGGGTCGAGGAAACGGAAAGCGATGTCGAGAGTCTCGGTGAACTTCGCTACTCCAAGGCGACGAGTGATCCAGTGAAGGTCGTGGTCGCAGTCGCCGGGGACAGTCCAGTTGCCTCGGTCGCAGACCTTCCTCAGGGTGTTCGTGTGAGTACGGAGTATCCGAGTCTGACGAAGCGCTTCTTTTCTCGCTTCGGGATCGATGCGGACGTGCGCTTGTCCTATGGGGCTTCGGAAGCAAAGATTCCTGACATCGCAGACTGCATTGTCGACATCACCGAAACTGGTCGCGCGCTCAGAGCTGCCGGCTTGCGCGTCATCGACACGATGCTCGTGAGTTACACCGAAGTCATCGCCAACAAGTCATCGTTTGGCGATCCCGACAAGCGCCATGCGATGGCACAGATCATGACGCTGTTGCTCGGAACGCTCGATGCACGCACAAAGGTGCTCGTCAAGCTCAACGTGTCGGCGGACGATCTCCCACGGGTCCTGTCGGTGCTCCCATCAGCGAAATCGCCGACGATCAGCGAACTTGCTGGAGGCGGGTTCGCTGTCGAATCCGTCGTCGAGAAGCGAACCATCAACACCTTGATCCCGGCTCTCAAGGATGCTGGTGCCTCGGATCTTCTGGAACTGCCAATCTCCAAGATCGTTGCCTGAAATGGGAGTCACCGAGCCGGGTTCGACCCCGAATCCCATTCGAGGTCGTGTGGTGGAATTCGATGAGCATCGCGGTCTCGGGAAAGTTGCCGTTCCAACGGGCGAAACGTACATGTTCCACTGCATCGAGATCGTGGACGGAAGTCGCAAGATTTCCGTGGGTGCGGATGTCGAATTCCACATCCGAGAGAAATTCTCACGTCCGGAAGCCTTCTCGCTGACCGAAGTCTGAGCGATCAGTCTTTGATGGTGCCCTTGATCTGCACGAAAGCGAGCCGGATGTTTGCGAGAGCATCTCGCAGAACCGGCGCATTGTCGCCGAGACGTTCATCGAGACCCTCGACGAGGCATGCGAGAGCGTCGATCGCAAGTGCGGAAGCCTCGAGGTCGGGCGGTTCACCAGACAGGTGAATGGCCCCGAGCTCGAAAAGTCCCATGGCGTGATTTGCGACCACCACATCGACAGGAGCCTCGGCCAGTCGTCGTCGAGCGTCGGCCAAGGCCTCGAAGGAATCTGAAAGTTCGGATTGGTTCGCGTCTGACATGGTTTCCCCCGATACGCTACAGCCCACAACTGAGGCGAAGTGGGGCTCCGCCCCCACCTGGCCACCTGGTGTCTCGAAGATGTGTCGTGAGGCTCCGGAGTGCGCTCAGGTCTTTCGAGAAGGCCACTGTGTGGCTGACCCGTGTCGACTTCGCGTCGTCCATCAATCATCGAATTGGGAGGTCAGCCCTTTGCACAGGAGTGAGCAGTCATAGCACCGCCGACGAACGAACCTCGTTTCAACGACCGCATTCGTGCACGTGAAGTGCGTGTGATCGGGCCAGACGGAGCCCAGTTGGGAATCAAGACCCTTCCGGAAGCCCTCGGTCTCGCACGTGAACTCGATCTCGATCTCGTGGAAGTTGCTCCGCTGGCGAATCCACCCGTCTGTCGCATCATGGACTACGGGAAGTTTCGATACGAGGAGTCCCAACGAGCGCGAGAAGCCCGCAAGAAGACAGCGCACGTCTCGGTGAAGGAAGTGAAATTCCGGCCGAAGATCGGCAAGGGAGATTTCGACACGAAGGTCCGTCATGTTGTCGAGTTCCTGTCGGATGGTCACAAAGTCAAGGTTTCGCTGCAGTTCCGAGGTCGTGAGATGGCCCATCCGGAGCTCGGCAGCAAGATCCTCGACGATGTGATCGAGCAGATCGTCGAAGTCGGAAAGGTCGAGACACAAGCTCGACTCGAGGGGAGGAGCATGACAATGGTTCTGGTCCCCGACAAGAAGAACACCAAGAAGAAGGATTCAGCAGCTGCCGGTGCTGAGGAGACAACGACATCGACATCGAATCCTGAACCAACACCAGCAGTCCCGTCCGAGGGTCCAGGCGAGTCCTGATCTTCGATCGGGATTTCGATCGAGAAAGTGAAAACAAGATGCCCAAGATGAAGACCAGCAAAACGACCGCCAAGCGATTCAAGAAGACGGGAACCGGCAAGTTGCGTCGGCTCCAACAGAATCGTCAGCACTTGTTCGAAAAGACGCCATCGACTCGTACCCGTCGTCTCGACGGCATGGTCGATGTTCATTCCGGTGACATCAAGAAGATCAAGCGCCTCCTCGGAGAGCGCTGAAACCCAATGTTCGAGCCGGTTTTGTCCGGCACAGTGAAATCAAGAAAGCGAGGAACATCCGATGGCACGAGTGAAGAGAGCAGTCGGTTCGAAGAAGAGGCGGCGCCAGACGCTTGAGCGCGCCAAGGGCTATTACGGCAACAAGAGCCGGTCCGTACGCGCAGCTAACGAGCAAGTGATGAAGTCCGGTCAGTACGCGTTTCGTGACCGGCGTGCAAAGAAGGGCGAGTTCCGCCGTCTGTGGATTCAGCGCATCAATGCTGCGTGTCGCCTCAATGACATGAGCTACAGCCGCTTCATCGCGGGTCTGAATGCAGCGGGTATCGAAGTCGATCGCAAGATCCTTGCGGATCTTGCCGTGACCGATGCCGCAGCGTTCAGTCGCCTGTGCGAAGCCTCGAAGGCAGCACTGGGCTGATCCGAACTCCTTCTAGTGACCCTTCCTCTGGCACTGTCCAATCAGCGGGTTCAGCGTCTTCGGCGTCTGGTGAACCGGCGAGACAGTCGTCGCGAGGAGGGTGTCCTAGTCGTAGAGGGTGCAGTTCTGCTGCGTGAAGCGGCGGCAGCGGGTCTGGATGTCGAGTGTCAGTTCGTATCTGAGCATGCCAGTCCCGTCGATGTGGGTGGGACGGTTTTTCATCTTGCTGATGGGGTGATGGAAAGGGTGGCTTCCACCGAATCCCCCCAGTCGGTCATCGGCATCGTGCGGATGCCCCATTTCAGCCGTTCGGTCCTCGATGTGGTCGACTTCGTCGTGGTTGCCAATGGTGTGGCGGATCCGGGGAATCTGGGAACGATGTTGCGTTCTGCGGAGGGTTCTGGGGCACGTGCGTTCGTCGTCACTCCCGGAACCGTCGACTACACGAATCCGAAGGTCGTGCGAGCGGCAGCCGGCAGTCTCTTTCGTCTACCTGTTCTCGAGGTCCCTGACATCGACGATCTTCGCAGTTCGAATCTCGTCACCATCGGAACGACGAGTCATGACGCTCCGTGTTACACCGACGTGGATCTCACTCGTCGTATCGCTGTGATTCTCGGAAATGAGCCTCGTGGGTTGGATGAGAATCTCGAGGTCGATGAATGGATGTCGATTCCGCTCGTTGGCAACGTGGAAAGTTTGAATGTGGCGATGGCCTGCTCAGTCGTGTGCTTCGAAGTGGCTCGCCAGCGTCGTGGTGTCTCGGATACCGTTGAAGCGACATGATCGATCAAATAGATGCAGCCCGGGCCGAGGCCGAAACTCGTATCGAACGAGCGAACTCTCTGGCAGACCTGAAGGCTCTCGATCTGGAGATTCTTGGCAAGAAGGGGAGTCTTGGGGCGCTGAAATCTGGTTTGGCACAACTGTCGTCGATCGATGAGAAGAAGGCGGTCGGACAGGCTCTGAATCAAGCCTTGGAGGCAATTCGATCGGCACTCGATGTACGCCACCATCAATTGGCGCTCGGTGAACTGGATGAGCGGATCCGACGCGAGGCGATTGATCTCACCGAGTCGTTCACGTCTCCGGTGAGGGGTCGAGCTCACATCGTGACGCAGGCCTGGCAGCGCCTCGAGGACGTGTTCATCGGAATGGGATTCCAGATCGCTGAAGGACCCGAGGTCGAGACTGATTGGCACAATTTCGAGGCATTGAACATGCCGCCGTCTCATCCTGCGCGCAGTATGCATGACACCTTCTACGTCGATCATGGTCTTCCGGGTAGCACAGTGCTTCGCACACACACGTCGCCCGTTCAGATTCGCGTGATGCAATCGACGAAACCGCCGATCTACCAGGTGATGCCGGGGCGAGTTTTTCGCAACGAAACGACCGACTCGACTCACCTTGCGGTGTTCCATCAAATTGAAGGACTCGTTGTCGACAAGGGGATCACGCTCGCAGACCTCGCAGGGACCATCGAAGCATTCACGAAGGCATTCTTCGGAAGCGATTTCGGTAGTCGATTGAGACCGAGTTACTTCCCATTCACCGAACCTTCGGCTGAATTCGACATTCGAACTCCAGATGGATCGTGGCTCGAATTGGGCGGATGCGGAATGGTTCACCCGAACGTACTCCTCGCAGGCGGCATCGATCCGGAGGAGTGGAGTGGCTTCGCTTTCGGGTTCGGAATCGACCGGATGGCCAAGGAGCGCCATGGAGTGAGTGACGTGCGCGAGATGTACACGAACGACATCAGATTCATCGAGCAGTTCTGAGATGGGCATGAAGGCTGTTCACTCTTGGCTCGAGGATCACGTCGATCTGCCGCAGGACCCAGACGTAGTCGCTCACCTTCTGTCGGATCTCGGATTGGCGGTTGAGTCCGTCGAGCATGTCGGCGCTTCCGTTCCAGGTGTGGTGACTGCGCGTGTCCTGCGAACTGAGCGT
>JBJTGN010000274.1:0-1586 GCA_046093905.1 Actinomycetota bacterium | reverse complement strand
GACCGAGTCAGCGGTACGTGCGCAACAAGCACGCACCGCTGACTCGGTCCATCGTCGCCGACCAGAACAGTGGCGAGACAGATTCTGGGGGATCCAGCCGATTCGATCGTTCGGGCGATCTCTGCCACGATCTCGTCCCGGAGACGATTGCCGTCCATGATGACCGCTCCTGCGGAAGTTCGGGCGTCGGATTCGCCTTGCTCCGAACGTGAAGTCGGCACACTTGTCATGGCTGAGATGTTACGGCGGGGCGCCAGCCCCTAGCCTGCAGACATGACTCAACCCCCGACCCCGTCCGTTGCTCCCGCAACCGGCCGCCTCGGAGTCCTCACTGTTGGACTCGGCGCCGTTGCCTCCACCCTGATTGCAGGCGTGGAACTCACCAAGAGGGGCCTCGGACTACCGATCGGCTCCCTGACACAGATGGGAACGATTCGCCTCGGAAAGCGAACAGAGGATCGCACCCCGTTGATCAAGGACTTCGTTCCCTTGGCGGCTCTCGACGACATCGTCTGGGGTGCATGGGACGTCTTCCCCGACGACGCTTATGTCGCTGCAAGTCGAGCGGGAGTGCTCGAGAGCGGCAAGCACATCGAATCGATCAGCGATGCATTGCGTGAAGTTCGTCCGATGCAAGCCGCGTTCGAGCGCAAGTACGCCCGCAACCTCGATGGGCAGCACGTGAAGCCCACGACCTCGAAACGCGCAATGCTGAACTCGATCCGCGAGGACATCAACCGTTTCCGCGAGGACAACAAGTGTGAACGACTGGTGATGATCTGGTGTGCGAGTACAGAGATCTTCATCGAACCGGGACCGGCGCCCATGGACATCGAATCATTCGAAAAGGCCATCGATGCCAATGACGAAACGATCGCGCCGAGCCAGCTCTACGCCTACGCCGCTCTTCTCGAGGGAGTCCCGTTCAGCAATGGTGCCCCGAACCTCGCTGTCGACGCACCGGTTCTGCGCCAGTTCGCCACGGACCGGAACGTCGCAATCAGCGGCAAGGATTTCAAGACCGGCCAGACGCTGATGAAGACGGTGCTCGCGCCGATGCTCAAAGCCCGAATGCTCGGGCTTCAGGGGTGGTACAGCACCAACATCCTCGGCAACCGTGACGGCGAAGTCCTCGACGCTCCCGAGAACTTCAAGACCAAGGAAGAGTCCAAGCTGGGCGTCCTCGAGGACATCCTTCAGCCGGCTAAGTACCCGGACCTCTACGGAAACGTCTTCCACAAGGTGTCAATCAACTACTACCCGCCCCGCGGAGACGCGAAGGAGGGCTGGGACAACATCGACATCACGGGCTGGCTCGGATACCCGATGCAGATCAAGGTCAACTTCCTGTGCCGAGATTCGATCCTCGCCGCTCCTCTTGCTCTCGATCTCGTTCTCTTCAGCGATCTCGCACAGCGTGCTGGAATGGGCGGAATCCAGGAGTGGCTGAGCTTCTACTACAAGGCCCCGATGGTGGCCCCCGGCCTGTACGCCGAGCACGACCTGTTCATCCAGCAGACCAAGTTGAAGAACACACTGCGCTGGATGATGGGTGAGGAGCCGATCACCCACCTCGGGCGCGAGTA
>JBJTGN010000273.1:0-13911 GCA_046093905.1 Actinomycetota bacterium | reverse complement strand
TTCTCGACATTCTCGAGGAGATGGGGTGCCGAGTCGACGTTTCGAGCGGAAACTGCTCGTTGACTCGGTCAGGCGCGCTCTCGGGGGTCGATATCGACATGTCCGATGTTTCCGACCTCGTCCCGACGATCGCAGTGGTCGCCCTCTTCGCTTCCACTCCTACCCGCATTCGCAATGTCGGCTTCATCCGTGGCAAGGAGAGTGATCGAATCGGAGATCTGGTGGCGGGTATCGAGGCCCTGGGTGGCAGAGCCAGTGAGCATCCTGACGGCTTGGAAGTGTTTCCCCTCGAGACCGTCCCCGATCAGCCGATCGTCATGCAGACCCATCATGACCATCGGCTCGCAATGGCCTGGTCCTTGGTGGCTCTCAAACGTTCCTCGATCATCGTCGACATGCCGAGCGTGGTCGACAAGAGTTGGCCACAGTGGTGGACGGTGAGAGAGACAATACGTCGAACAAGTATCCACTAGGGTCGAGCGGGTCATGCTGAGCTCTTCCTTTGGTGCGTCCACAAGTGTCGCAGCGTTCGATTTCGACAAGACACTCTCGACGCGAGACTGTGTCATCCCGTTCATGCGCTCGTGTGTCTCCATTTCTTCGTTCGGGCGTGTGATGTCAACAGTGCCCAGACTTGGTGTCGAGGCTGTGCGTCGCGATCGCGATGCGATCAAGGCATTGGTGACCAGGGGAGTGTTTGCTGGTATGGAGAACGAAGAGATCGAGTCTGTTTCGGAGAAATTCTCCAGAATTGTGCTCAACAACTGGCTTCGTGAGGACACTGTCGCCACACTGAAGTGGCATCAGCAGCAAGGACATCACACGGGAATCGTGTCGGCTTCGTATGGACATTACTTGCGTCCGATCGGAGAGGTGCTGGGGGTGGACTTCGTCATTGCTTCCGAATTGGAAATCGGCGACGACAGGAGAGCGACTGGTCGGCTGGTCGATGGCAACTGCCGAGGTCCCGAGAAATCGCGCCGCTTGCAGCACTGGTTGAAGGAGAACCGATTGGAATCCGCCGTTTTGTACGCCTACGGCGACTCCGAAGGCGACCGTGAACTACTGGCAATGTCGGACCATCCTCACTATCTCGGAAAGAAGAAGCAACTGTGATCGTTAGCCGTGTTTCATTGTCGGATCATGTGAAGACAGCTCGTCCCAAGCAGTGGCTGAAGAATGTGCTCGTCTTTGCAGCCCCAGGCGCAGCGGGAGTACTGGACAACTTCACGTCCTTTGCTCCTGCGGTAGCAATCTTCGTAGCATTTTGTTTCGCATCGAGTGGGACATACTTCTGGAACGACGTTCTCGATGCAGAACAGGATGCAAAGCATCCGCGGAAGAAGACACGACCGATTGCTGCGGGCAGAATTTCGAGGCGGCAGGCCTCGGTTGTGGGTTCTTTGCTGATGGCCTTCGGCTGTGCGCTCGGCTATGTCATCGAATGGCGCGCTGGCCTTGCCATGACGATCTATCTCGTTCTCACGACTTCGTATTCGTCGCTCTTCAAACATGTGGCGGTCATCGATCTGATGGCTGTCGCCAGTGGATTCGTGCTTCGTGCGATTGCAGGAGCGGAAGCGACTCATGTCGAAATGAGCAACTGGTTCCTGATCTGTGTCAGTTTCGGTGCGCTTTTCATCGTGGCAGGGAAACGCTTTGCAGAAATCAGCGAAGTCGGGCACGGAAACAGTGAAACCCGCGCGACGCTCGCAACCTACACGACGGATTTTCTCCGGACTGTCGTCACGATCAGCCTCTCTGCGACACTTGTGGCGTATTGCATGTGGGCATTCGCAACAAAGGAAATTTCCGGCGCAACCTGGCCCTTCTACGAATTGTCGATCGTGCCGATGCTGGGTGCTCTTCTCCGGTATCTGCTTGTTCTGGATCTCGGTCGGGGCTCTGCTCCCGAGGAGGTTTTTGCTGCGGATCGATCTCTCCAGATCCTTGGTGCTGTCTGGGCGATCATCTTCGGTCTCGGTGTCTATATTTCGTGATTTTGCGTGGCTCGTGACGAACTGTCTCGAGGTGGAAGATCAGTAGCATGCCAGGGCTGATGGCTACCGAATCACACAGTCGATTGTTAGCGGGATGGGGAAATACGACGCCATCCCGGGCGCGGGTCGAGACATTGACTCGATCGACAGCCGGCGACCTGCTCTCTTCGGTTGGTCGGCAGGGTGTGATCATGCGTGGTCTTGGCCGTGCCTACGGTGATGCCGCCCAGAACGGTGGAGGGCTCGTCCTCGGGCTCGCTGAGGACGTGGATGGCATCGACCTCGACAGTGAGAAGGGTGTCATCCGGTGTCCAGCAGGAGTTTCGCTCGACTACCTGATCTCATATCTGGTGCCACAGGGATTCTTCGTTCCAGTCACACCTGGCACCAGGTTTGTCACCGTTGGTGGCGCCGTTGCAAGCGACATTCATGGCAAGAACCATCACGTCGATGGAAGTTTCGGCTCTCACGTCGAGAAGTTGTCCCTTCTTCTCGCGGATGGTGAGATTGTCGAACTTGGACCCGAAGATGGGGATCTGTTCTGGGCAACGGTTGGCGGGATGGGTCTCACCGGCGCAATTCTCGATGTCACCTTTCGGCTGCTCCGTATCGAAACGAGTCGGTGCACGGTCAGTACCCAGAGGTGTTCCGACCTCGATTCGCTTCTCGATGCAATGTCCGAACACGATGACGAGTTCCGATATTCGGTTGCCTGGACCGACCTGCTCGCCACCGGAAAGGCATTGGGTCGCGGAATCCTGTGGCGAGGAGATCACACCCGTCGCGATGAGTTGGGTGATGGAGTTCCCGATCCTCTCGCTTACCGAACGAGGTCCTTGGGTTCAGTCCCAAACATCGTTCCAGCGCCGGGAATCGTGAACAAGTTGACATCATCACTCTTCAACGAAATGTGGTACCGCAAGGCTCCGCGGTTCAAAGAGGGAGAGATCAAATCGATTCCGGCGTATTTCCATCCCCTCGATTCGGTGGGACACTGGAACCGGCTCTACGGTCCGCACGGATTTGTGCAATATCAGTTTCTCGTCCCCTTCGGACAGGAGCAGGCCCTTCGCCACGTCGTAGCGGATATCTCCCGGGCCGGCTGTGCCACGCCGCTCGTCGTTCTCAAGCGTTTCGGCGAAGGGAATCGCGGGTTGCTCAGCTTTCCCGCTCCGGGATGGACTCTGACTGTCGACATTGCGGCCCGATTCGAAGGTCTTGGGACTCTGTTGAGAAGCCTCGATGAGATCGTTCTCACCGCAGGGGGTCGACACTATTTGGCCAAGGATGCGCACATGAGACCGGAAACTCTCGCTCGGGGATATCCGCGACTCGAAGAATGGAAGTGTATCAAGAAGCGCGTGGACCCGAATGGAATGTGGTCGAGCGATCTTGCTCGTCGTCTCGAATTGTGAAAGTGAGAAATCAAATGCAGAACGCTCTCGTCGAATTCCAGAACATCGTCGTTCTCGGTGGAAGAAGCGAGTTAGGTGCAGCCTTGGCTGCGCGTCTGGCCACACCCTTCACTCGACGAATCGTCCTGGCGGGTCGCAAGATGACCGAAAAGGATGCAGAGGAATTTCGATCAGCGCTGGCAAAGAATTTGTCGGAACCGATCGAGGTCAGTCTTCGAGAATTCGATGCATCAGCTTTCGATACGCATCAAACGTTCGTCGACAGCCTGGGCGACGTCGACCTCGTCGTTCTCGCATTCGGGCAACTCGGAGACAATGAGTCGATGTGTCAGGATCCGAAGAGTGCGGCAGATCTTGTTTCCGTGAACATGGGTGGCATGGTGTCGGCAGGTCTCGCGTGCGCAAACATGTTCGAGAAGCAAGGACATGGCCACCTCGTATTTCTCTCGAGCGTCGCAGGTGTGAGAGCCCGCAAATCGAATTTCATCTATGGTTCGACAAAGGCGGGAATGGATGCTTTCGCTCAGGGCCTGGGTGATGCATTGGCCCCGAAGGGCGTGGCTGTGACCATAGTGAGGCCCGGATTCGTGCATACAGCCATGACTCGAGGACTCGACCCAGCACCGTTCGCTGCATCCATCGAGCAAGTAGCACAAGGAGTTGCAGAGGGTCTCCGCAAGGGTCGACGAGTGATCTGGGTGCCGTCGATTCTGCGGTACGTCTTCACAGTGCTGCGAGTTCTTCCCACGTTCGTATGGCGTCGCCTTCCGATCAAATAGATCGTTGATCCGGAAGGATCATTCGACAATCGATGTGTCGATTCCGATTTCGACTCCCGAGGTCGATGGTTTACCCCAGCATGTGGGCGTGCACGTCCCATCTGGACGGGGAGGAACGGGAACGAGGACTTCGACTGCATAGTCGTGCTCGGCTCTGTACGGACCCTCGTAAGGGCCTATGCCGTCTCCTCGTTCGCAGCGGGAGTAGAGGCGGACAAGGTCGTTCTGATAGCTGTTCCTCAGACAGAACTTGTCCTCGACGACTTGATTCGGTCGATCGGAGCCGAATTCGACGGAGGAGTTGGGTTCGATCCAGCCACTCCAGAATCTTGTGAGAATCAGCCAATCCGATGACGCAACATCGTTTGCGAGACGAGGATCCTCGTTTGCCAGTCCAGGATCCATTTCGATGTAGTACGTCGCAGGTATCGCCTCTGGGAAGAGATGGTAGAAGAAGACATCGCTGTACGCCGTCTGACGCAGATCCACTGGTCCGACGAAGAGTCGATCACCGGGACGAATCAACGAATCGAGATCCTCGACGACCTCGAGTGTTGCTCGCCATGGTCGCTCATCCCCGAGGTAGAAGAAGCGATCGCGACGAGCAACCTCTCGCACGTCGAGTTGGCCCGACAAGCTTCGTACCGCGAGATCGGCATAGGTACGGACGGTGTAGAACGGAAGAAGAGCGACGACCACCGCGACAAGAGCCGTCGTTCCCGTCAGTAATTGAAGCCGTGGATGAGATCTCGGATAGCGGCATCGCACCAGCTCGAGAATCGCAACAACAGCAAGCGGACCCACCACCGCAGAAACCCAGAGAAAATGGGCGCTGTCTGGTCTCTGGATCGCCTGGGGGAGGAGACCGATTCCGAAGAGTGACGCAGTCATCAGTACTCGTCTGTGGACGCGATGCGCCGGAATGACTCGAGCCACCAAGAGGATTGCGACTGCAGCGAGCGGAAGGAGAAAGAACCAAAGGAAGAGTTGTCGAGGAGCGGCGAGATGCGGGAGACCCCACCACGGAGCAAACTTCTCACTGATGACCTGCAATGCACCATCGAGATGATCGAGGCTCGGCGGTCGTGGTAGTTGTCGACCTCCCCTGAGACGGAAAACGGGATCGAGGAACATTCCCTTGATGACAGCAGATGGACCGGCTTGAATCACCTGCAACCACAGAGATGACAATCCGAGAACTACTCCGGCGATTAACCAAGACGATTCGTTCCTTCTCCTGCGCCAGAGCAGATATGCGAGGGCAAGAAAGAGTGCGATTGCAAGATCCGGCCGGAAGGTCAGAGTCAGTCCGGCCAGGATTCCCGAGACGAACCAGGTTCCGGTTGTGCCTCGGTGAGATGCTCTCAATGCGAAAACGATGCACCACACACCGAGTGCCAGGGCCCCATTCCACGCCAGCGCTTGGAGTCCCACGGGGGTCAAAACGAACAGCAATGAGCTCAATCCGACAGCTGTCGCCGCAGTTCGGCCCCAAGGTCTCGCAAGAATCATCAACCCGAGCACGAAGGCGACATGTTGAAGAAGGCCGAACGAACGCTCCGCAATCAGCGAAACGCCGAAAAGCTCGAACCAGCCAGCAAGGAAGTGCAATGAACCAGGACCGTACAGATGAAGAAAGTCGACATTTGCTACAAAGCCCTTCATGACAAGTTCAGGGAAGACGAGCATGAAGCCTTCTTCCATGGAAGATCCGACTGCTCGAAACAGGGCAGGCAGTGTGATCGCGATCGCCAATCCGACAGCGCCGAAGGATGCCCAGGATCGCCACGACGAGCGAGACAGTGCATCTCTGAAGGAGACCTGTGCTCCTGTCACAAATGTTGATTGCTCGCCTTGGCGGTTGAATTCGTTGCAGTGACGATGACCGTCCGAGGACGACCAACGCTCTTTCAACCACACCACGAGCGATGAGGATCCAATTGCTGCGAGAAGACACATCAGCGGCTCGAAAGGAACTCTGAATCGTGTGGTGCCGTAGGCGTAAGCGGCGGTCAAAGTGACGCTCGCGAGAACTGCTCCGATCGGGAGTAGTCGAATTCGTTCACGTCGAAGGAGTCGGGCTCCTGCGATCGCAGGCACGATCATCGCGTAGTAGAGCAACAGGCCCGATCGCGCAGCGTCTTTGTTTCTGCCCTCGATTGGCGCAAACTCGGTGTTCTGCCAAGGTCGGAACAGTTCCCATTGGCGGCCGATGCGCGCAGCAAGAACTCGAGGCAGATCACCCGAATGTTCTCTTGCATAGTCGAATCCGACCTGGCGCCAATGAAGCGCCTTTTCTGCCTCATCGCCCTCAGGTTCTCCGTACAGAGCTCTTTGATCCTCTTGACATTGGAAGAGCCAGAACCCGAGAAACTTTCCTTCATAGACCGGGGGACAGTTCGCATAGACGAACAGCTCGTTTCCATTCGTGGACAGCGGTACAAAGACCTCAAAGGAACGAGCATTTCGAATGGACCACGGCGCAATGACGAGAACGCAGGCGATGGCAGCTGCTGCGAGGTGGAAGAGCCTCCGCTTGAAGGGCATCTGTCGTGCGCTCAGCGTGAGAGGGAGGATCAAGAGGACCGACAACAACAGACCTTCGCCTCGAGTCAAGGCACTCGCTGCCGTGAGCGCACCCAGAACTGCCGCAATCCTGACCGATGGCTTCGACCACCATCGGTAGGCAAGAAAGACGACACCGATGGTGAACAGTGCCATCAGGCCTTCGGGGAACAGCACACCGTCGACGAGCCAGAGATTCGGATAGAGCGACACCAGCAATCCGGTGCCGATCACGCTGAGGGACCGCAGCTTGGGAGGAGCGATCCGGTGAGCAAGGAGCATGGACGCGGCGACGACTGCTGTGCCGATCAGGATCGACAGGATCTTGTGATCGAAGAACGTCGTTCCACCAAATCGCGAACTGATCGACAGAACGATGGGGTACGCCGGACCGTGGAGAGCAGACGGGATCCAGCGTTGGTAAGCGATGAAGTTCAATGGTTCGGGAAAACCGCGACCCTGAGCGAGCAGGTTGGCCGTGACGTGATAGAAGAGCGGGTCACCGCCATCGGTCCGTGTTGGTGCAATCGTGAGGAGAGTCGCAACTCGGACCCAGAATCCGAGCGCAGTCACCCAGAAGAACTGATGTGAGATCGACGACGAAAGAAGAGAAGCACGTCTGCCAGTCGAATCGAAGATCTCTGCGAGAGACCTCTTCCAGAAGCCTCCAACGAGTGACGCCGTGGGAGCAAAGATCAAGATTCCGAGAAAGCCCGATGCCACGATCGACCACATGATCGTTGGGAGATGCGGACCGGACAACTGAAGGACTGTTGCCCCGTCGCCGGCGAGTTCGACCCTCTCGACATGTTGACGGGCAAACAGATCGAAAACCGATGGACCGAGTACGAAAATTCCCAAGGCTGATGAGAACTGAGATGAAGTCGTCGCTGATGAAGTGACGACAGATCTGTCCGCATCTCGAACAGGTAGGACGCGTGCACATTCGAATCTCTGCGGATTCCTTGTTCGCACAACGTAGAGAATGCAGAAGAGAATGATTCCTGCGAGGAAGAATGGTCCGCTTTCGAGTCCGGGCACGACTTGTCTTGGTGCGAAGAGTCCGAAGGTCAGCAGCGAGGACAGCGTGTCGGTTCCGGAAATGCTCGCCGACCGATGAAGTGCATACGCGATGAGGAAGACAGACACCCACGCAAATACGAAGGCAACGGCGGTCTTCGAAGTACCCCATGTTGATTGAAACTCTGCGACAAACCTGGTCGCGATGATCACGATCAGAACCACCAGCGCGACACGGATGAAGGTTTCGGGGATCGTGTTCGACTGGGCAGATGACGCCAGCCACGATGTTCTCAGGGCAAATTCGACGATGACTGCCACCCAAAGGACAATCGGGCGGAAGATCGCCGAATGAACAGTCGACCAGCGGGATGGGGAGGTGCTCTCGGAGCTCGTCGAGGGGATCACAGCGGTGGCGATAGGTTGATGGCTGAGCAGGAGTGCCAACCCATCGAGGAATCCTAGATGAGGGTCGGACAGAGGATCGGATGCGTGGATCTGCCGATGCTCGTCAGGAGAACTGCTAATTTTGGATCCTCATGCGTTGGAATGCTGCCCGGCTGTCCAGAAAGGGAGTTGGTGCGGTCGTTGTCATCGGAATTCTTGTGGTCGCTTGGTGGTGGCCGGGATTGGCCGGGCAAGACAGGCAAACCGATGTTCTGCTCGTGTCATCGTCCTCATTGCTTCAGGCCCAGGAATTCATCGACCGGCGCCTGCGCGAGGAAGGATTCACAACCGAATGGACACCTTTGGATCGAGATCGCTGCGCTATCGAGGTGCCCAGGAACAAGTCTTTTGAAGTGTTGGTGCTCGAGGTGAACAGCTCACCCTCTTGTGACACCGAGTTGCTGTCGTCATCCTTGAGCGAATTGAGAGTAGCGCTGCCTTCACGTTCCGTGATCGCAGTCGTGAATTGGAAGGGTCCGGATGTTCCTGATTGGCTGAATCAGACTGTTCGAACCTTGAACATGACTCTGGTGGATCCTCGTGAACTGATTGGCTCAGAAGGTGAGTCGCAGAGTTGCTTCTGGTGGGACGATTGCCCTCTCGATGGACGAATCGTGACCGTGAAAGACGGCAGCTTGACCGACGCAGGAATGCAACGATTGGCGCGGTCGATAGTGACCGGGGTGCTGCAGTGACGAGTTCGAATCACTGGGAGGAGCGACAGTCATGCCTTCCCGTATCGGAACTTGCTCGGAACATGATCGATCACGGCGTGAGACGGATCCACGTGCTGGCGTGGAGAGATCTGGCTGATTCGGAATCCGGAGGGTCGGAGATTCATGCCGACCATTTCATGCGGAGGTGGCAAGAGGCAGGCCTCGAGGTTTTGCATCGAACATCATTCGCACGAGCTCGACCGTCGATGGATACTCGTCATGGGTATCGGGTGATACGAAAGGGTTCGAGGCTGGGAGTCTTTCCGCGGACGATCGCAGCCGAGGTCACTCACAGGATGGGTCCTTATGACGCAGTGGTGGAAATTTGGAACGGAATGCCTTGGTTGACCCCCCTGTGGTGCCGTAAACCCCGCCTCGTCGTTCTGCATCACGTTCACGACAAGATGTGGGATCAAATCCTTCCAGGTCCAGCAGCGTGGTTGGGCCGTCGGCTCGAGACGTCCTGGGCCCCTCGTGTCTATCGTCGAACCGAAACCGTGACCTTGTGTGACGACTCACGTGGTGACCTGTTGAGACTCGGCTGGCCAGCTTCACGGCTTCACGTCGCTCCGGCTGGAGTCGACCCGTTCTTCTCGCCAGGTGGGGACAAGACGCCGCACCCTTCGATCCTTGCTGTCGGTCGACTCGCTCCCGTCAAGCGCACCATTTCTCTGCTCGAGCAACTGGAGCCAGTACATCGTGAGATGCCGGACATGCGCTTCACCATCGTCGGAGATGGGCCTCTCCGCCCAATCGTCGAATCGTGGATCGAACTACACAGGGCGCACGACTGGGTTCGACTGAGTGGTCGTGTCGACGACGAAACCTTGAGGGACCTCTATCGTGAATCGTGGTTGATCACCAGCGCTTCCCTCGCTGAGGGATGGGGTCTGACTCTCACAGAGGCTGCTGGGTGTGGAACGCCAGCTGTTGCAACCGACATTGGCGGACATCGCAGCGCAGTACGCGACGGTCTCACCGGGTCTCTTGTTCCTCTCGAACGACTGGGTGAGAGGAGCCACCAGCTCTTGAAAGACCATCATTCGAGGTCACTGATGGGTGAGCGAGCTGTGAACTGGGCGCAGTCTCTCTCCTGGGACATCTTGGCATCACACGTTCTCAAGCCTCTTCATGACGAGATCGTGCTCGGATCATGAGTGGCCGGAAAGGGTTTGCCCTCGTCCTCGTCCTTGTTTCTGCCCCGATCGTCGTCGCTGTGGCGATGATGGTCTTCGGAGTTCGCTGGTTCCCAGCGGGTGATATGGCTCAGGCCGAGCTTCACATGCGTGGATTCTTCGAGCGCCCACCACTCGTTGGTGCCGCAGGTCGAATCGTCAGCGACAGTGGATTCCAAGGTTCGCACCCTGGACCGAGTCTGTGGTTTGCGATGCTTCCGGTCTATCTGATCGGAGGACGCTCGAGCGATGCACTGATGGCAGCTGCAGCAAGTGTTCATCTGGTCTCGATCGCGGCTCTGATTCTTCTTGCCCGACGACGAGGAGGGTGGATCTTCTCAGGATTGAGCTCATTGTTCGTTCTCGCCGTCGTTCGCAGTTCGGGTACGGATTTCATGATCGAGCCTTGGAATCCTTGGCTCGCTCTCCTTCCATTCGCTGTGTTCGTCTTCTTGATTCTCGAGATTCTCGTACCGAGCGGCTCAGAAAATGGTGCAACAGAGGTCCCGTCTACCCGACTCGACAGTGTGTTGGTCGCGCTTGCAGTACTTGTCGGGAGCCATTGCGTTCAGAGTCACGCCGGGTACGTGCTTCTGGTGATTCCTCCTCTCGGAGTCGTATTGGTCTCTCTTGCCGTTCGTCGTTGGCGTCAGCACAATCCAGACGGGTCGATCTCTCGGCAACGTGTCTTCGTCCCGATCATCACCGGAGTTGTCACTGCATTGGTCGTGTGGTCTCCGGCATTCCTCGATCAGATGCGTCGTCGTCCGGGAAACCTCTCGATTCTGTGGCAGCATTTCGGTTCACCTGATGAACCGACTTTGAGCCTTCACACATCGATCGAGATCATCACGACTCAAATGAATCTCTTCGGACCGTGGTTGTTCGGTCCTGGCGCAGCACGTACCGATCCCATTCGGTGGATTGGATTCATGTGTTTCATCGGCATCGTCTGTGGCGGACTCCTTCTTGCGCGGAAGTCACGTTCGATGCCGAATGCTCGAAAAGTTCTCTGGATTTTGCTCGGATTCCACTTCCTTGGTTCGGTTTCCATTCTTCGAATCTTTGGACCCTATTACGAGTACACAGTTCGATGGTTCTGGCTGTTGACCTCGATCACTCTTGCCTTCAGCTTGTTCATCATCTTCTCGACGATCAGATCTGTTGCGCGATGGAGAATCTTGTCATTCGAAACAGCGTCGACATTGATCGGGGTGCTCCTCCTCGCCTTGAGCTCCACCACCGTCCTTCAAGTCGTCGAACGAGTCAAGCTTCCTGGACGCACTGATTCCAGGATTCTTGCGGGGCTGATCGATGACGTCGCTCGAAGAATCGACAGGGACACGACCTACCAAATTCGCTTCTACGATCCGTACACGCTGAATGCGACCGGTTTCGGAATTTTGCTCGAGCTGGAACGTCGCAGATTCGATGTCAAGGTTGCTCCCGAATTCGCAGCCGCCGCACTTCCGCATCGAACGGCACCGATGGAGCAGACCGATGAAGTGTTGTGGGTCGTCGTCGGGCCAGCGCTCGAGGATGCACTCTTGGATCCGGCACTGACGGTTCTGGCGACGTTCAATCCGCGCACCGCTCAACAACAGATACGGGCTCAGGAATTGCTGATTCAGGTCGAGGAAGGTTTGAGACAAGCGGGACGCGAGGACCTCGTGGACAGCTTGGACAGCCCGGGAGCTTCGATCCTCTTCACCCAGCCGCCCCTGCCGGAAGGCACAGCGAACCTGGTACGAGAGTTGATCGGAATGGGCCAACCGACAGGCGTCTTTTCGATGGCAGTTGACGATGTAGCTCAGTCATTAAGATGACCACTCGTGCATGTGACGGTGGTTCTTCCGACTTACAACGAACGTGAGAACATCGTCGAGGTCCTCTCCAAGTTGAGATCAGTCGTACCCGAGGCACATATCTTGGTCGTCGATGACGGGAGTCCCGATGGCACTGCTGACGTCGCGCAGAGTCTCGCTGACGAAGTCGGTCATATCGAAGTGGTTCGTCGGTCATCCAAAGACGGACTTGGAAGTGCCTATCGCTTCGCTTTCGAACGAATCTTTGGTGGATTGCTTCCATCAGAAGATAAAGGATCTGTCCGAGACGACGTGATCGTGACCATGGATTCCGATTTGTCCCACGATCCCTCCGTCATTCCGACAATGATTCGTGCGATATCAGAGGGAGCTGATGCCGTCGTTGGATCCCGGTACGTCGCTGATGGCGGCACCGAGAATTGGCCAATCCATCGTCGATTGCTCTCCCGTTGGGGAAACCGATACACGGGATGGATCCTCGGTGTTCCGGTGAAGGACTGCACGTCGGGATTCAGGGCTTATCGCCTCGGTGCTCTGCGCACCATTCGTCCTTAGACGACGTCTGCGGAGGGCTACGCGTTTCTCACTGAACTTGTCGTTCGCCTGTGCAAACAGGGGTATCGAATCGATGAGACACCGATTCTTTTCGTCGATCGGACAGCTGGGTCCTCGAAGATGTCACGTCAGATCATCGTGGAGTCGATGACGCTTGTGACACGCTGGGGATTGAGCCGCCGTTTCGGTGGACAACGTCGCTCTGATCACTGAAATCACCCTGCTGCGAATTTTTCGACTCGAGCGTTCACAGCCTGCCCGAGTGATGAATAGCGAACGATGCAATACAACGCTCGGAAACCGTCGCGCCAGTTGATCTTCTTGCCCTCGGCATAGGTGCGTCCCGAGTAGGAGATGCCGACTTCGAAAATTCTCACTTTCGCCCGAGCAAGCTTCGCTGTGATCTCAGGCTCGAACCCGAAGCGATCCTCCTCGATTTCGATCTGCTGAATGACAGAACGTTTGAAACACTTGTAGCAGGTCTCCATGTCCGTGAGATTGAGATCGGTGAACATGTTCGACACCAGGGTCAAGAATCGGTTTCCCATGCTGTGCCAAAAATAGAGGACTCGATGGGGGCGACCCGACTGAAATCGAGAACCATAGACGACATCAGCTCGATCATCGAGAAGCGGTTCGAGAAGGACTGGATACTCTGCGGGATCGTATTCGAGGTCGGCATCCTGCACGATGACGAAATCAGCCGTTGCATGCGCAAAGCCACTTCTCAGTGCTGCGCCCTTGCCGTGATTGCGTTCATGTGCCAAGACCTTGACTCGAGGATCGGAAATCGTTGCCAAGACAGCTCTCGACCCATCGGACGAACCATCGTCGACAACGATCACCTCTTGAACGACGGGGGAGGCAAGGACTTGATCCACGAGGGCTCGAACTGTGAGTTCTTCGTTGAAACACGGAATGACAACGCTCAAGCACTGGTTGATCTTTTTGGAAGCCACCGGAAGAATCTACTTCCCCTGACCCCTGATGGTCGGGTTGTCCAGTTCCTGAGCGGACCAGCTCATTCGTGGGAGACGGGGGATTCCGGTCGCATCATGTGAAGCGACAGCACATAGACGACGAGAGACGCCAACATCGGGCGATGAGCCCTTTCGAAAACGGCTGGCCAACCGAAGCCCGGTTGCGCCCCTGTTCGAATCTGCTGAAGAACGACGAATATGTATCCAATTCCGACTGAGGTGATCGCCAGCGTACCGAGGAGAACGCGAGGACAGAGCAATATGGCGAGTGCAATCGGGATTCCCCACACAGGTGTCACCAGGATGGCTCCGAGTGCGAAGCAGATCACTGCAGCGGCAAGCCTCGGCGATTGCCGACCTCCCAGGGGCCGGGAATCCTCAACTGCAGGTGTGCGACGAGGATGGCGACGTTCTCGGAGAGAAAGAGCAGTAA
>JBJTGN010000272.1:0-4633 GCA_046093905.1 Actinomycetota bacterium | reverse complement strand
CGGAGATCGCGACCGAGGCGCATCTCACCGATATCCGCCGGCGGCTGATCGTGAGCGCCGTGTGCGCGACGCCGGTGATGTTGATGTCGATGATCAGCCCGCTGCAGTTCGACGGGTGGCAATGGGTGTCACTCGCTCTTGCGTTGCCCGTCGCGATCTACGGCGCACAGCCGTTCCACACGACGGCGTGGCGAAACGCTCGGCAGCGCACGACGACGATGGACACGCTCGTGTCCCTTGGCGTGATCGTTGCAATGCTGTGGAGCATCTGGATGCTCGCGTTCGGCGGTGCGGGCGCGATCGGCATGAAGATGAACATGACGCTGTTCCCGCGGTCGGACAGCACCGAGGTGGATTCGAGTGTGGATCACACGGGTCACGACATGACCGGTGATGGCACGTCTGAATCCGGCTCCTCGTTGACCGGTGATTCGCATGATGGTTCACACGAACACGGCGAGATCTATCTCGAAGTCGCCACCACGTTGACGGCGTTCATTCTCGCTGGGCGGTATTTTGAAGTCCGGTCGCGCAGGCGTGCGGGTGCTGCGTTGCGCGCACTCCTCACTCTCGGCGCGAAAGAAGCGACGTTGTGGCGCGACGGAATCGAGACGACAGTGCCGATCGCGCAGCTGACCGCCGGCTCCGTCTTCGTCGTGCGGCCGGGGGAGACGGTCGCGACCGACGGGGTCGTCATCGAAGGGACGAGCGCGATCGATGCGAGCATGATCACCGGCGAAAGTCTCCCGGTCGACGTGGCCGTCGGATCGACGGTCACTGGTGGCACGCTCAACACCACCGGCCGGTTGCTGGTGCGCGCCACTCGAGTCGGCCGTGACACGGTTCTCGCGCAGATGGCCCGATTGGTGGAGAAGGCCCACGAAGGCAAGGCGCCGGTGCAACGGCTCGCCGATCGCGTGAGCTCGGTGTTCGTGCCGGTCGTGATCGTGATCTCTGTCGTCACGCTCGTCGTGTGGCTGCTCGTGTCGGGTGATGCAGAGAGGTCGTTCCAGGCGAGTGTGGCGGTGCTGATCATTGCGTGTCCATGTGCGTTGGGTCTCGCAACACCGGTGGCGCTGCTCGTCGGCACTGGGCGGGCGGCACGTGACGGCATCATCATCAAAGGTGCACATGTGCTCGAGGCGACACGGTCCGTCGACACGATGGTGCTCGACAAGACCGGCACGTTGACGACTGGTTCGATGACACTCGTCGACGTCGACTTCCTGGTTCAGGTGCGCGATCGCAGGCAGATACTCGAGTTGGTGCATGCCGTCGAGGGTCGCAGTGAGCATCCGCTTGCGCGAGCGATCGTGGCGGGTTTGAGCGACCTCGGCGTGGAGTCGTCTGGGGTTGTCGTCGATGGGTTCGCGAACGAGCCGGGAATCGGCGTGTCGGCTGTGGCCGATGGTCGTGCCGTGCGGGCGGGGCGGATGAACGGCGTCGCGTTCTATGTGGGAGCAACCGTGATCGACGTGTCGATCGACGGTGTGCCGACCGTGCGCTTCGCATTGCGCGATCGCATCAAGCCCGAAGCGGCTGGCGTGATCGAGAAGTTGCGCCACATGGGCATTCATCCGATGGTGATGTCGGGTGATGCACCTGAGGCCGTCGCGACGATTGCCCGTCACGTGGGAATCGACGACTATCAGGCCGGTGTGCTGCCTGCCGACAAGATGGATCGAGTGCTTGCGTTGCAGGCTGCCGGCAAGCATGTGGCCATGGTCGGTGATGGCGTGAACGACGCGGCTGCATTGGCCGCTGCGGACCTCGGCATCGCGATGGGGACCGGAACGGACGCGGCAATGGAAGCCGGTGATCTGACGATCGTCAGCGGTGATTTGTCCGTCGTGCCCGAGGCGCTCGAGTTGAGTCGGCGCACGTTGCGCACGATCAAGGGCAACTTGTTCTGGGCGTGTGCCGACAACGTGGCGGCGATTCCGCTCGCCGTGGCTGGGTTGATGAACCCGGTGATCGCCGGTCTTGCGATGGCCTTGAGCAGCGTGTTCGTGGTGACGAACAGCTTGCGCCTGCGCCGCTGAGGCGGACATCGATTTCCACGGGGGACTTCCCGCAGGTCGACGTTCCCGTCTCAAGGTGGTTCATCTCCACATTCCAGTGAACTCGTCTACTGGAAGGTATATAACGTGGAGGATATATACTGGGGCGAGCTCGAGTTGGAAGCTGAAGTCACGGAATGGTTCAATTCTCTTGATGACGTCGACAAAGTGCGAGTTGGATTCCATTTCGATCGACTCGCAACTCTGGGTCCACTGTTGGACCAACCACACACCAAGCAATTGCGCGGAAAACTCCGAGAGTTGCGCTTCCAACTAGGAGGACGGCGAGTCAGAGTTAGCTATTGGATCGCTCCAGGACGGGTCATTGTCCTGTTGACGGTCTTTGTCAAGAAGCATGGTGTGGAGTTTCTGGAAGTCCAACGGGCTCTGCGAGCCTTCGAGCGATGCAAATCTGAGCACATAGGTGAGGAAGGCCAGCATGAGTAGTCACATGAAGTGGGGGGAAGTCAGCCGACCAACTCGAGGTCAAGGTGACGCAGTACTCGAAGACGAGGAGAGAATTTCACAATTCCGTGAACTCGTCTATCGACTTCGGATCGAAGCCGGCCTCACTCAGGTAGAACTCGCGGATCGTATGGGAACCGTACAACCGGCGATAGCTCGCATGGAGAACGGTGGTGTTCGCCCAACTCTTGACACTCTCGAGAAGTTGGCCAAGGCCGTCGGCAAAGACCTCGTCGTCGGGATAGGTGAGGGCCTTCAAGAGAATCGCGCGATCAACAAGATGGTGCGCGACGGACACGCGGTGGTGCGCCCAGCGATCTGAGTGATACTGCGGTTCCGATGCGTGTGGGGTTTGCTCGGCATCGTCCAGTCGCTGTTCAACGCGAGTTAAAGAAAACATTCACATTGTGTTTGCTTTCAGCTACTCAAATGTGGGGTACGGTGCGGTATGAAATCCACCACAATCTTGCGTATCACCACACTTCTCACGGCGGGCGCCAGTCTTGTCTTGAGTGTGTGGCTGTTCTTCGCAAATGGCGCTGAGATCGAAGACCGTTTGAACGGAATCTTCGTCGGCGTCTGGGTCCCATCGATCTTGGCGCTCGGGAATTTCCTCATTACTTCTGATTCGAGAAAGAGCTGATCATGTCACAAGGTGCACTCTTTGCGTTTGGATCGGTCATTTTCTTCATCGTGTTGTCTGGAGCCTTCATGTTCGGCATCCAGCGAGCACGAGAGTGGGCTGACAACAGCAAATAAGCCACATCCGGGTCGTCGCAAAAGCGTCCCTCGGACTGCCTGCGGTTGAAGTCGGACTGAATTCACCGGTCGATCGGCGAATTCGGCGAATCGCACGGTAACGCTCTCGGAACACGCTGGTGTCAGGATTCGGGTGTCCAAACAAGACCCAGGAGGGTTCACAATGACAGAAGTCCTGTTGACGGGCGACAAGTACACGCTCGTCTACAACGCATTGTCGTTCGGCACCGCAGTCATGCTCGGTGCGTTCGTCTATTTCCTGACACAGATCAACAGCGTCGCCAAGGCCTACCGCTCGGGCGTCGCCGTCTCAGCTGTGGTCGTCGGTATCGCCGGCTATCACTACTTCCGGATCTTCTCCGGCTTTGCCGATGGCGAGATGAACGAGGGCTACCGCTATGCGGACTGGCTCATCACCGTGCCATTGCTCGTCATCGAACTGCTGATCGTGCTCGGCGTCGCCGCTGCCGTTCGCAAGTCGCTGATGTGGAAGCTCGTGCCGGCCACCGTGCTGATGATCGCTCTCGGCTATCCAGGCGAAGTTTCGGCGGAAGAGGGAACCAAGTGGCTGTGGTGGGCACTGGCGATGGTGCCGTTCCTCTACATCCTGTATGTCCTCTACGGACAGCTGCAGGAAGCATCGAAGCGTGAGTCGGGGGCAGTGTCGTCGGCGATCAAGAAGGCACCGATCGTTCTTCTCGCCACATGGTGCGTCTACCCGATTGCATACCTCTTCCCCATCTTCGACGAGACGTCGCAGACGCTTGAGGTGTTGCGTCAGGTCGGCTACACGGTTGCTGACATCACCGCCAAGGCTCTGTACGGCCTGATGATTCTCGGAATCGCAAAGGCCCGAACGGCAGCCGAAGAGAAGTGATGCGCGCGTGCTTCCGCACGTGAGTTGACATTGTGCATGTGCGTTGGCACGTGCGAAGAAGTATGAGGTGCCCGGGTCGCGATGTGTGGCCCGGGCACTTTCGCGTCTGGGGTGTTGGTCTGGCCGAAAGAACTTCTCAAGAAAGTTTCCGGAGTTCGCCGCGGGTGTGGAGGCTGATCCCACATCGAAGTATGGCGATGTTGGGCGCGAGTGGAGTGAACGGAGCGAAGTGTGGCGTTGTCTCGAGTGGCGCCAAGTGTGGCCTGGTTTCGCAGGTCACGTGTTCGCCGAGATTGAGTACGAATGTCTCCCGGGACATGTGTCCTACTGTGCCACACCCCCTGGACATGGTTGGGGCACGACTTCGGTCGTTTCGGTCCGCGAGTTTTCGCAATGGGCCCGGTGGCAGTTGGTCGTGCAGTTGGTCTTTCTGTGTGGGAGGGGGTGTGTGATGTCGGTGAGTGAATCGTTG
>JBJTGN010000271.1:0-9069 GCA_046093905.1 Actinomycetota bacterium | reverse complement strand
CCGATGCGATGCACTTCGAGACTCGTCGACTGAGCTGGCGTCGGTCGCTTGCACTCGAGCAGTCTGCCATTTCGATGCTGCTCGGTCGTGCGACCACGATTGCGATTGGCCGAGTGGAGACTGCCAAGATGACGGCATGTCGAACGAAGAGCGTGTATCGATCACTGTGTCCGGCGGTGTCGCCGATGTCCGTATGAACCGTCCGGACAAGCGCAACGCGCTCGATGGGGCGATGTTTTCTGCATTGGCAGCCGCGGGAGAACGATTGAAGTCCGAGCCGGCTGTGCGCGCTGTCGTGCTGTCGGGTGAAGGGTCGTCGTTCTGTGCCGGTCTCGACTTCGGGTCCTTTCAGCAGATGGCTTCTGGTGCCGCGGGAATGGGATCATCGGACGATTCAGGAAATCCGGGGAACATGTCGCCGGGTCGCATCACCCATCTCTGTCAGCAGGTTTCGTGGGTGTGGCAAGAGATTCCCGTGCCCGTCATTGCGGCCGTTCACGGCCACGCGCTCGGGGGAGGAATTCAGATCTGCCTCGGTGCAGACATTCGGATCGTTCACCCCGACACGCAGATGTCCGTTCGGGAAATCCACTGGGGTCTCGTCCCCGATATGACAGGGACGATGGTTCTCTCCCGGCTCGTTCGGCCCGACGTGGCGAAAGAACTGACATTCACAGCTCGGGTTTTCGACGGGCGCGAAGCTCTTTCACTCGGCTTGGCAACGAAGCTGTCCGACGACCCTCGAGCGGATGCGTTGGCGATGGCCCATGAGATCGCCGGTCGGAGTCCCGACGCGGTACGGGGGGCCAAGGAGCTCTTCAATCGCCTTGCGTGGTCCGAGGCTGCTGATCAATTCGCCGCTGAGCGACGCGTCATTGGCTCGTTGATCGGTCGGGCGAACCAGGTCGAGGCCGTCATGGCCAATTTCGAAAAGCGCCCGCCGGTCTTCACCGACGCCTGAAAGCGGCGTCTTGCGCTCGGCCGCAGCGTGATCGACCTCAAAGAGACAAGCTTGCCGAATTGAGGCGTGCGGCGGCGGACGATCGCCCCTAGTATTGGTTCGCCGATCGGGCCAACGTCGTCCCGGGGCTCACAATCCACCCGTGATCCCGAGAGAGACGACATGAGCATCCTGAATGATTTGCCTGCGGCAGCAGGTTTGTACGACCCCCGGTTCGAACACGACGCGTGCGGAGTGTCCTTCGTCGTCGACATCAAAGGTCGTCGGAGTCACGACATCGTGAGCCGCGGTCTCGGTGCGCTGTGCAACATGGAACATCGAGGAGCGACCGGAGTCGACGTGGCAACGGGAGATGGTGCCGGAATATTGATCCAGGTGCCCGACCGCTTCCTCCGTGACGTCGTGTCGTTCACGTTGCCGCCGGCTGGCAGCTACGCGGTCGGACTCGCATTCCTGCCACGCGATGGTCGCGACACGGACAATGCCAAGAGTGCGATCGAGTCGATCGTGTCGGAGCAGGGACTACGTGTTCTCGGTTGGCGCTCTGTGCCCACCGATCCGTCGACCCTCGGCGAAAGTGCGCGAGCAGTCATGCCTTCGTTCGCCCAGGTGTTCATCGACGACCCGAAAGGATCGTCGTTCATCGATCTCGATCGCAAGGTATTCATTGCGCGCAAGCGAATTGAGCACGAGTTGCCCGAAGTACAGCGGACCTACTTTCCTTCCTTGAACAGTCGCACCTTGATCTACAAAGGAATGTTGACCACACCCCAACTGGGTGCGTTCTATCCAGAACTGGCCGATGTGCGCATCGAGAGCGCTCTCGCTCTCGTCCACAGCAGATTTTCGACGAATACGTTTCCGTCGTGGCCGCTCGCGCATCCGTATCGCTTCATCGCTCACAACGGTGAGATCAACACCGTTCAGGGGAACAGGAACTGGATGCGTACACGGGAGTCGCTGTTGTCGACACCATTGATGCCCGATCTCGACAAGGCATTCCCCATCTGTTCGACAGGAGGAAGTGACTCCGCAAGTTTCGACGAAGTCCTCGAACTTCTTCACCTCGGGGGACGTTCGCTCCCTCATGCCGTCTTGATGATGATCCCTGAAGCATGGGAGAACCACGAGACGATGGATGCTCAGAAGCGAGCGTTCTATCGATTCCACTCGTCGATGATGGAACCATGGGATGGCCCAGCGAGTGTGGCATTCACCGATGGGACGGTGATCGGTGCAGTTCTCGACAGAAATGGTCTGCGTCCGAGTCGGTACTGGGTGACTGACGACGACCTCGTGGTGATGGCGTCGGAGGTCGGCGTGGTGGACATCGACCCCGCCCGTGTCGTGCACAAGGGGCGACTCCAACCGGGTCGTATGTTCCTGATCGATACGAACCTCGGTCGAATCGTCGACGACGAAGAGATCAAGCGATCGCTTGCTCAGGCGTATCCGTACGAGAAGTGGCTGGAAGAAGGACTGGTCCACCTCGACGCTCTGCCTGACCGAGAGCACATCGTTCACACTCACGACAGCGTCCTGCGTCGACAGCAGATGTTCGGGTACACCCATGAGGAGTTGAAGGTGATCCTTGCTCCGATGGGAAAGACCGGAGCTGAACCCATCGGATCGATGGGCACCGATACGCCGATTGCTGTTCTCTCCGATCGTCCGCGGCTGTTGTTCGACTATTTCCAACAACTCTTCGCTCAAGTCACGAATCCGCCGCTGGATGCGATTCGCGAAGAGGTTGTGACGAGCGTTGGACGAACAGTAGGACCGGAGTCGAATCTCCTCGAGCCGGGGCCTGAGAACTGTCGGCAGCTCGTTCTTCCATTCCCGATCATCGACAACGATGAGCTCGCCAAGATCATTCACGCGCATGATGATGGGGACCATCCCGAGTTGAAGGCGACAGTGATCTCTGGTCTGTACCGGGTTGCAGGGGGAGGGGAAGCTCTGCGCGATGCGATCGCCGATGTTCGACAGCAGGTTTCGAATGCCATCGATGATGGAGCGCGCATCATCGTCCTGTCCGATCGCAACAGCGACTCGGTTCTTGCTCCCATTCCGTCGCTTCTCCTGACGTCGGCGGTACACCACCACTTGATTCGCGAGAAGAAGCGAACAATGGTGGGCCTGATCATCGAATCGGGGGATGCCCGCGAAGTTCATCACATGGCACTCCTGATCGGATTCGGCGCCGGCGGGATCAATCCCTATCTCGCCTTCGAGTCCATCGAAGACATGATTCGTGAGGGCGAATACGGTCTTGGCGATCTCGACCCCAAAGCCGCCGTGAGCAAGTACATCAAAGCAGCTGGTAAGGGAGTTCTCAAGATCATGTCCAAGATGGGCGTGAGCACCGTGGCGTCGTACACTGGCGCGCAGATCTTCGAAGCCATCGGCCTTGGTCGAGACGTCATCGATGAGTACTTCACAGGAACAGTGAGCCGACTCGGCGGCATCGGCCTCGACGAAATTGCGCGTGAAGTGGCAGAGCGACACCGCATTGCGTATCCGTCGAACCCCGAGCGACGGGCACATCGCAAGCTCGAGCTCGGCGGTGAATATCAGTGGCGTCGCGAAGGCGAGTACCACCTCTTCAATCCGGAGACTGTGTATCGGCTTCAGCACTCGACGAGAGCGAAGCGTTACGACATCTTCAAGCAGTACACCCAGGCTGTCGACGACCAGTCGAAGCATCTTGCGACACTGCGCGGCTTGTTCACGTTCAAGGCACAGTCCCACCAGCCGGTTCCGATCGACGAGGTCGAATCGGTGAGCGACATCGTGAAGCGATTCTCGACTGGAGCCATGAGCTACGGATCGATTTCAGCTGAAGCACACGAAGCCCTTGCGATT
Source organism: Actinomycetota bacterium (assembly GCA_046093905.1). Lineage (GTDB taxonomy): Bacteria > Actinomycetota > Acidimicrobiia > Acidimicrobiales > Ilumatobacteraceae > Casp-actino8. The sequence goes on along the minus strand of JBJTGN010000271.1, from coordinate 5,243 downwards.
GCGATGAATTCGATCGGTGGGAAGAGCAATACAGGAGAGGGTGGAGAGGACCCAGAGCGGCTTCACGACCCTCGCCGTCGTTCGGCAATCAAGCAAGTTGCCTCGGGGCGCTTCGGGGTCACGAGCGAATACCTCGTGAATGCGGATGATCTGCAGATCAAGATGGCACAGGGAGCAAAGCCAGGTGAGGGCGGACAACTTCCCGGCCACAAGGTGTACCCGTGGGTGGCAAAGACCCGCCACTCCACCCCGGGAGTCGGTCTCATCAGCCCGCCTCCACACCACGACATCTACTCGATCGAGGATCTGAAGCAGTTGATCCACGACTTGAAGAACTCGAACCCGAGGGCGCGAGTACACGTCAAACTCGTCGCCGAAGTCGGCGTCGGCACGGTCGCAGCCGGAGTGAGCAAGGCGAAGGCCGATGTGGTTCTCATTTCCGGTCACGACGGAGGAACGGGTGCTTCGCCGTTGACGTCTCTGAAGCACGCAGGAGCTCCGTGGGAATTGGGTCTTGCCGAGACGCAGCAGACGCTGCTGCTCAATGGACTGCGTGACCGGATCGTTGTTCAAGCAGACGGTCAAATGAAGACGGGACGAGATGTCGTGATCGCGGCACTCCTCGGAGCGGAGGAGTTCGGTTTTGCAACCGCCCCCCTCGTTGTGAGCGGATGCATCATGATGCGCGTCTGTCATCTCGATACCTGCCCTGTCGGCGTCGCAACTCAGAATCCGGTTCTGCGACAACGCTTCAGCGGTAAACCTGAATTCGTCGTCAACTTCTTCGAGTTCATTGCCCAAGAGGTGCGCGAGATCATGGCAGAGCTCGGTTTTCGCACGATCGAAGAAATGGTGGGACGAAGTGATGTGCTCGACATGGCTCAAGCGGTCGATCACTGGAAGGCGCGGGGTCTCGATCTTTCAGCAATTCTCGAGCCGGCCCGCAATCCGTACGGTCAGACGCTTCACCACAGTGTCGCCCAGGATCACGGCCTCGATGAGGCTCTCGATCTCCGATTGATCGAACAGTCCCGTTCGGCTATCGATGAACGTCGTCCGGTTCGCCTGTCGTCGGCAATTGGGAACACGAATCGAACCGTCGGCACGATGCTCGGATACGAAGTCACGAAGAAGTGGGCGGGAGAGGGTCTTCCTGACGACACGATCTCGATCGACTTCTCCGGATCAGCTGGTCAGAGTTTCGGTGCGTTCGTTCCTTGCGGAATCACCCTTCGTCTCACTGGAGATGCGAACGACTATGTCGGAAAGGGATTGTCCGGAGGTCGCATCGTCGTGAGACCGGACTCGCGTTCGACGTTCGTCGCGCACGACAACGTGATCGCAGGGAACGTGATCGGATACGGGGCAACTGCGGGAGAGATCTACCTGCGCGGCGTGGTCGGGGAGCGCTTCTGCGTGCGGAACTCGGGTGCGACAGCCGTTGTCGAGGGTGTTGGTGACCATGGGTGCGAATACATGACCGGCGGTCGTGTCGTCGTACTCGGATCCACGGGACGGAACTTTGCGGCTGGAATGTCCGGGGGAGTTGCGTACGTCTACGACCCGGCAGGCATCTTTCCGACGCGGGTCAACTATGAAATGGTCGATCTCGAAAAGCTCACTCCTGGCGACGAGGAAGAGCTTGTTGCGATGCTTCAACGTCACGTCGACGAGACGGAGAGTGATGTGGCGCGAAGCGTGATCGATCAATGGGAGCGAGAGAAGTCCTCGTTCGTGAAGGTGATGCCCCGTGACTATCGACGAGTACTCGAAGTCATCGACGCAGCGCGTGCAGAGGGCTTGAACGAGCAGGAGATGTTGGATCGAGTGATGGAGGCTGCCCGTGGGTGAGACGACTGGTTTTCTCAAATGGGACAGGACGCTGCCGGAACATCGGCCTGTGCCAGTACGTCTGCGCGATTGGCGAGAGGTGTACGAACCCTTCGATGCTGCGAGTTTGCAGAAGCAAGCGGGCCGCTGCATGGACTGTGGCATTCCGTTCTGCAACAACGGCTGTCCCTTGGGGAACTTGATCCCCGATTGGAACGACCTCGTCTACCGCGATCATTGGCGCGAGGCAATCGATCGTCTCCATGCGACGAACAATTTCCCCGAGTTCACGGGGAGACTCTGTCCGGCACCTTGTGAATCGGCTTGTGTGCTTGGGATCAACGCGGACCCTGTGGCGATCAAGCAGGTGGAAGTGGAGATCATCGATCGCGCGTGGAAGGAGGGATGGGTCGTTCCTCAGACGCCGAGTGTCAAGACCGGTCGTCGCGTGGCGGTTATTGGTTCTGGACCTGCAGGTCTTGCAGTTGCTCAACAGCTCACCCGAGCGGGTCACGATGTGGTGGTGTTGGAACGCTCCGATCGCATCGGTGGTCTGTTGCGGTACGGCATCCCTGAATTCAAGATGGAAAAGCGCCATCTCGACAGACGACTCGAACAGATGGCAGCTGAGGGAACAGAATTTCGCACCAACGCAGAGGTCGGGCAGGGAATCGACATCGACATCTTGCGTGCCTCGTACGACGCAATCGTTCTGGCCGCGGGAGCGACTGCCTGGCGTGACCTTCCAATCCCTGGTCGCGAACTCGCTGGCATTCATCAGGCAATGGAATATCTGCCGTTCTCCAATCGGGTGCAAGAGGGTGACATTGCATCGTCACCGATCGATGTCGCAGGCGCACATGTCGTGATCATCGGCGGAGGGGACACTGGAGCGGACTGTCTCGGAACGGCACATCGACAGGGTGCAGCATCGGTCACTCAGCTCGAGATCATGCCCACCCCACCGCACGAACGCCGCGCTGACAATCCGTGGCCCCAGTACGCAATGGTGTACAAGGTGACGTCTGCGCACGAAGAGGGCGGTGAGCGCCTCTTCAGCGTCAACACCAAGAAGTTTGTCGGAGACGAAAGCGGACGAGTGAAGGCTCTCGTCATCCATGATGTCGAGCGACGTGATGGAGCCTTCGTCGAAGTCGAAGGAACCGAGCGCGAGATTCCCGCCGACTACGTCTTTCTCGCTCTCGGATTCGTCGGGCCGGAGAAGGGTTCGTGGATCGAGCAACTCGGTGTGGATCTGGACGAGCGGGGCAACATCGCGCGAGATGATGCTTACAAGAGCAGCGTTCCAGGAGTTTTCGTGGCGGGAGACATGGGCCGTGGCCAGAGTCTCATCGTGTGGGCGATTGCGGAAGGTCGGGCGTGTGCCGCCAGCGTGGATGAGTTTCTGATGGGTGAGACCACTTTGCCAGCGCCAATTCCTGCATCGGCTCGCCCACTTGTCTGATCCCGCGAGACGGGCATGGGAGGCCGATTTCAATTTCTCCCGTGAAATTCGCCTGGTGCAGGAACTTGTTACGGAGTCTGAAGGAACAGAGGTGACACGACGATCTAGATTGTCGGGCGTGTTGCGATCAGTTTTCCCTCGTGTCCGGTCGAGTCGGCCAGCGTTCGTGGCCGGTTTGGTGGCGAGTGTTGCGGTGCTCGGGGCATGCGGGGCGGACCCGGGAGCAACGGTGTCGACTTTGCGGCCGCTGTCGTCCACGAACTATGCCACGACCCCACCGTCTTCTCTTGCGCCTCTGGATCCCGCCAATACTGCTCCTCCGCCCATTGCCTACACGATCAAGCAAGGTGATTCGGTGTATGGCATCGCAGCTCAGAACGGGGTTCGCCCCGATGAACTGGCGAGTTACAACAATTGGGCCGAAGGAGTCAATCGCCAGTTGTTGATCGGCGAGACGATTCTGATTCCGCCATCACCATCCCAGACGACGACTCTTCCGGGATTGCCGATTCCGACCGAAACGACCGTTCCACCGCCCGAACCAGCCCGAGGGAGCTATGAGGTGAAACTCGGAGACGGTCTAACGATCATCGCTGACAAGTGCGGGGTCGAACTTTCTGCTCTCTTGCGCATCAACGGATGGCCGGACATGAATGTGCGGATCATGCCTGGTGACACCATCAAGATTCCATCTTCGACCAAGTCCTACGAGAAGTCGGAGTGCGACGGAGTCTGACGGGTCGAATCCGTGCCACACCCCTCAGGCATGGTTCACCCATGACTACAACACCGTCCACCAGAATCATCGATTGTGCCGAGTGCTCCATGTTCGAGTCCGAACACTGCGGAGACTGCGTCGTAACGTACTTGTGCGATCCCGTCCGCTCCGATCGGGCTCCACACTCAGCGGTGGTCTTCGACCTGGCCGAATTGCGTGCTGTGAAGTTGCTGGCAGAGGCGGGTCTCGTTCCGTCGCTGCGTCACAGCGCATCGGGCTGAGGCTGACAATGTGAGCGCACTCGAGGGCTTTGAAGGAGTCGCTCTTGTCGATGAGCTACGCGTCGTTGCCGCCGCCTCAGGTCTCGACCGAATCGGGGTCTGCGATGCATCGATTCTCGAGCGAGCTCGCACGGAACTCCATCGCCGCAAAGATGATGGTTTGTCGGACACGATGCAATTCACGTTCCGCAATCCGGAGCGCTCGACCGACCCGACGGCCTCGATGGCGGATGTCCGTTCGATCGTTGTCGGTGCCCGAAGCTATGTCGTCACGAGTTCATCCGGGAACACCGCAGATCAATCCGAATCTTCTGAGATCGCCGAAGGCGTTGTCGTGCCCACCGCCCGCGTTGCGAAGTATGCGCAGCACGATTTCTATTCAGCACTTCGTGCGGGACTCGAAAATGTTGCCAGTGTCCTCCGTCGTCATGGTTTCAGCGCAATTGTCGTCGCAGACGAGAACAACCTCGTCGATCGTGAAGTCGCGTACAGGGCAGGTATCGGCTGGTACGGGAAGAACGCCAACCTTCTCCTGCCGGGGGCAGGAAGTTGGTTCGTTCTCGGTTCGGTCCTGACGAACGCCGAATTGCCAACACGTGTGAACCCGGTGACCGATGGATGCGGCCAATGTCGTCGATGTATCGATGCCTGTCCGACGGGGGCCATCGTTGCGGAGGGGGTCATCGACGCACGCAAGTGCCTCGCGTGGCTTCTGCAAAAGCCCGGCAGTTTCCCACGAGAGTTCAGAGTCGATCTGGGTGATCGCATCTATGGTTGCGACGATTGCCAGGACTCGTGTCCCATCACCGTGCGACTCGGTCCCCGCCATGGTGCAGGTCTCGGCGGGGAGGGGATCGGTGTCGAAGGAGGAGGCGGTGGGGGATCAGTCGACGTACTCGACCTTCTCGAGTCCAGTGACGCAGACCTGATGGACCGTTTCGGTCGTTGG
>JBJTGN010000270.1:0-2396 GCA_046093905.1 Actinomycetota bacterium | reverse complement strand
GTGGCCTGCGATCTTCTGTAGGACGTGAGGCTTGACGCCGCTGTCTGCCATCCAGGTGAGGCCGGTATGGCGAAGGCCGTGCCGCGTGAGGTGCTCGTAGCCGAGCGCAGCGACTACTTCGTCCCAGTGAGTAGCCCGGCGCAGGCCAGCCGTTGTAATAGGTCCGCCGCGAGGTCCAGCGAAGAGTCGTGCATCAGGTTGGTTTCCAACAATTTCCAGGCGACGAAGCACCGTTTCTCGGACTTGGGGAATCAGCGGGACCACTCTGACTCTTCGTCCTTTGGTGCCCTTATCAACCAGGCCGCCACCGCTCGTTTGGGCGGTTCCTTCTACGAGCTCACCCGGCGAAGGTGTCGTCTGGCGGCGGACTGTCCATATCCACTTCGCAGTGTCGATGTCTTTGACTCGGCACCCCGACACCTCTCCGATTCGCGCGGCGGTGCAGGCCTCGAAAATCACCGCGTCGCCCCACCCCTGATAGGGAGGATTCGCCTTCTTCACGAGCGCGGCGGCTAGCGTCTCCAAGGCGTGAAGGTCGCGAAGAGCCAACGCGCGTGGATCGTCGATCTCGTCCTCAGTCAATTTGTACTGGCGTTGCCAGCCATAGACCCTCGCCGGGTTGCGTTCGATGACCTCGTCGCGCATTCCCTGTTCCATCACCAGGACCAGTACCGCAAGTGAGTTCTTGACCGTCGATCTGCTCGCGCCATCGGCGATCCATGCCTTGATGGTGCGGTCCACCATGCCGTTGCTGATCATCCCGATCGGCAGGTGGCCGAGGACCGGGACTACGCGCTTGTGCCAGCCGGCGAGATACGGGTCGGTCGTCTTACTCGCGAGCCCGCGCAACGCCAACTTCATGTTGGCACTGCCGTACTCGGCCAAAGTCATCGCTGCGACATCAGGGTTCACGCCCCGGCTCGCTGCACCCTGGGCTTTGCCAATCCACTCTTCGGCCTCCTCGCGGGTGGCGAAGGTCGCGGAAGTCGACTTGCGTTTCTTTGTGTGCGGGTCGGTCCAGCGGACCCGTGCGCGGAAAGCGTCAGCCAAGCCCTCGCGAACCTCAATGCCCGAGGACAGTGAGACTGCAACAGGGAGGTTGATCTTCCTCGACATCAGGCTGCATCCATCGGCTGGCCGCCCTCGTTCATCCACTCGATGAAGTCGGAGTGGTAGTAGCGCCAGCTCCGGTCAGAGAGACGCTTGGCTCTGGGGCCGCTGGGTGGTTGTTGGCGACGCCAGCGGCGAAGGGTCGAGGGATCGACCTTCAGGATTCTCGCCATCTCCGCCGTTGTGTAAAAGAGAGCGACTTTGAACGGTCCAGGATTCCAACCGGGCGCCGGGCTGATATCAATGACCAGGCCACGATCAAGCGGGTCGGTCAGGCCGTTGAGTTGCGGGTCGTGTTCCATGCGCTTTCCTATGCTGTGTTGCCGCTTCCGCGGGCGTGTTGTTTGCCACGGTTTCGAGCGTTGCATAGGCGTTGAGTTGTTACGGCCAGCGAGCGAAGCCGGTGTTTAGCCTGTTCCTGGGGCAAGAATTGCTCAGCATCCCGGGTACTTTCGCCAGACCCGATCTGTCAGCCCACCCTCTTCGGAGTCGTAGTCGCTGATCTGCCAACCCGGGAAGTCGCACAGGTCGTCTGCCACCTCTTCGATGACTTCCCGCAGCTCGAGTTCATTCAGCCACTCCGCCGGGATGGCGTCTACGCCGTGTGCGACGCCTAAGAGGTTGCCTGTGATCGAGCCCGTCGAGTCTGAATCGCCATCGTGGTTCACCGCGAGCATGACGCCGTGCTTGAAGTCGTCGGCGACGAGCGCGCAGTAGACGGAGATCGCGAGGGCCTCGTCGACGACCCACCCTTCTCCGAGTTGACGGATGGCACTGGGGTGGTCGACACCCTGGTCGGCCAACAGTCGGGCTGACTCCAGGGCCTGATGCGTCTCTTCATGGTGGGGCCGCTCGATGAGCGAACTCTTGGCGGTCATGATTGCTTCGGAGAGCGTGGAACCTCGAGCAAGTTCCAGGATCAAGACCGCGAAGGCTCCGCCGGCGAGCGATCCTGTCGGGTGCCCATGAGTGATCGCGCTCAGATCAGTCCCGAGTTCGAAAGCGGCGTCGGCATCGACCCCGCGACCGACGCTTGCGACGAAGAGGCCAGCCGGAGCCATCCGCATGACCGCGCCACAACCCTTGCTGTTGTTGCGGGCCGGGCTGTCTCCAAGAAGCTCCATCGCCTTCAGTGCAGAGACGCAGGTGTTGCCGGGGGCGCGGCGGTGGTGAAGGTCGGGCTGTTGAAACAGCCAACCCTGTTCCTCGTCCGTGAGTTCTTCAAGATGACGGGGACGCTCCGACTGAGTTTTGAGCCACCGTAGGTAGGCGCGCGCAGTGACACC
>JBJTGN010000269.1:0-10148 GCA_046093905.1 Actinomycetota bacterium | reverse complement strand
GTCGGCCGATCTCGCCGCAGGGGTGATCGAACGCGAACTCGGTGGCTCACCCGATGACCTGTTCATCGAATGGGATTCGGATCCGATTGCCGCTGCTTCGATCGGCCAGGTTCACCGCGCCGTGATCATCGATCCTGCAACCGGCAAGGAGCGAGCCGTTGCTGTGAAAGTTCAATACCCGGGCGTGGATGCTGCGATCGACGCCGACTTGCGCAATGCCGATCTGCTCGGAGCGCTCCTTCAGCAGGGCTTCAGCGGTCTCGATCCGACCGACATGGTGCAAGAGGTGAAAGAACGGATTCGCGAGGAACTCGATTACACGCGAGAAGCCAGCAATCAGAAATTGTTCGCCGACTACTACCGGGGCCACCCCTTCATCCATGTGCCCGAAGTGATCGACTCGTTCAGCACGAAACGCGTACTCACCACCGAACTCGTCAACGGCATGTCGTGGTCCGAATTGCTCACTCGTGACCAAGCAGACAAGGACGCAGCAGCCGAGTGTCTGTTCCGGTTCGTGTTTCGCAGTCTCTATGGAATGCACCGCTTCAATGGCGACCCGCATCCGGGCAACTACCTGTTCCACGAGAACGGCAAGATCACCTTCCTCGATTTCGGACTCGTCAAACACTTCAGCGACTCCGAGATGGCGACGTTCATCGCCATGGTCAAGTCCGCTGCATTCGAGAACGACATGGCGATCTTCCGGACAGTTCTCGAGGATTCCGGCATGTTGCAGCGCGACGCCCCCGTCGACACCGCCGATGTGGGCACATACTTCGGGCGCTTCTACGAACCTGTGCGCGCCGATCGAGAGATCACATGGACGACGTCGTATGCGAGCGGCATCGTCCGCCACACGTTCGACCGCTCGAGCCCGATCGCGCAATACGCAACGGTGCCCAAAGCCTTCGTCTTCATTCAGCGCATCAATCTCGGCCTGTACGCGATCCTCGGAGAACTCGGCGCGACTGGGAACTATCGGCGTATCGCCGAAGAGTTGTGGCCGTTCGTTCAGGCTCCCCCATCGACAGATATGGGTCGTGCCGAGAGTGCCTGGCTCGAGACACACCGTGGTGCACCCACCCCCTGACACCGTGACGGGTAACGTAATCGAATGTCCCCCACCGTCATCACTTCGTCCATTCGCGTGCGCCGCAATCTGAAGCGTTCATTGTCGTTTCTTGCTGTCGCCTCGCTCGCGCTGACGGCGTGTGGTGGCGATTCCGAGCCGATTGGATCGATCACGTTGACGAGTGACCCCGCTGACGACACCGGAGAACCCGATGTCGCAATTCCTGACGAACTCCCGACCGAACTCGTAATCACCGACATCACCGAGGGAACCGGAGAAGCTGCGAAAGACGGTGACACCGTCTACGTGTACTACGTCGGTGTTCTGTCCAAGGATGGCACCCGCTTCGATGGCAACTTCGGACAGGATCCATTCCCGGTCACTCTTGGTCTCGGCATGGTGATTTCCGGTTGGGATCAGGGTCTCATCGGAGCAAAGGCCGGCGGCCGTCGCCAACTCGATATTCCTGCGGACCTCGCCTACGGCGAACAAGGTGCCGGTGAAGCCATCGGTCCGAACGAAGCGCTGTCGTTCGTCGTCGATGTGGTCGGCATCGTCCCTGCAATCGATGCGACGAACGAGCCGACCAATGAACTCGAGGCACGTGATGCAGTCACGAGTGTGGCGACCAACGATCTCGTCGACGGAAGCGGCGACGAGGCCGCCGAAGGTGACACCGTCGTGGTCCACCTCGTGGCATATCGCGCCGACACTGGCGAGCGTCTCCAGAGCACCTGGGAATCCCCGCAGCCGTTGAATCTGACTCTGACGTCGGGTGCGACGCTCGACGGTTTCGTTCAGGGAATCGCCGGCATGAAAGTGGGCGGTCGCCGTGAAATTACCGTGCCGTTCGCTCTCGCATTCGGAGACGAAGGGAACGCCGAACTCGGCCTCCCCGAAAAGACCGATCTGGTCGTCATCGTCGATCTCTTCGCTGCCTTCTGATCCGAGGCCGTACCGGTTGCGTCACGGCATGTGAGATCGAATTCTCAGCCGTGCCACCAGACATCGAGGATGTCGGGAAGATCGCCGATCCCTCGGCTCGGCAACGTGTGCACCACATCGGGATCATCACTATTGCGCATCACCGATGCAATGCCGTATTCGGTGACCGCAACAGTCAGGCGCACTCTCTGACGCAGTGGATGGCTGCTCGGCGGGGTGGCGTTTGCGTCGTCGTCGAGTCCGAAGGGAGCACACCATCCCGTCGCTACGAGACACCCGGCGACGATCGGCGGATGATGGCGCGTGCGGCGGAGCAAGCGGTACGGATTTTCATCGGAATCGAGAAGCATGATGCCGTCGTTCGCCAAGGCTCCAGCGCTCGTGTCATCGGCGACTGGAAGCACGTAGAGCCTGGCTCGATGGAGATCGAAGGCAGCGTGCGGTCGAGCGCCCGAGTCCGCGGGACCGTGACCAGGGCTCGAGGGTCCATGACTCGATGATCCGGCACCCGATGATCCGATGAGTTCTGCGTGGACGAGACAATCGACGGTCTCAGCAAAGGTCAACGATGGATTCACGCGTCGGTGAGGGATCGACGTCGACCCCGACGGCGAACTGCGACAGTCCCATTGTCGACCTCCCGATAGGGTTTGAAACCGGCAACGATCACCCCCGCCATCTGAACCACGGAGCACATGCAGCCGATGAACAAGCCCACCACCCTCGCCCAGAAGGTCTGGGACAGCCATGTCGTGCACTCCGCACCAGGAGAGCCAGACCTGCTCTACATCGATCTTCACCTGGTCCACGAAGTCACGAGCCCGCAGGCCTTCGAAGGCTTGCGCATGAGCGGTCGCCCAGTGCGTCGGCCCGATCTCACGGTCGCCACCGAGGACCACAACGTCCCGACAGCTGATATCCACCTTCCGATCGCCGATCCGATCTCGGCTCGCCAGGTCGAAGTGATGCGAGAAAACGCGAAGGAGTTCGGCGTCCAATTGTTCTCGATGGGCGATTCTCGTCAGGGCATCGTGCACGTCATCGGACCCGAACAGGGTCGCACGCTTCCCGGCATGACGATCGTGTGCGGTGACAGCCACACCGCCACTCACGGTGCATTCGGCGCACTCGCATTCGGTATCGGTACGAGCGAGGTCGAGCACGTTCTCGCAACCCAGACTCTTCCCCAGAGCCGTCCGAAGTGGATGAGCGTCGAAGTCGATGGAGTTCTTCCCGAGGGTGTCACTGCGAAGGACATCATCCTTGCGGTGATCGGCCACATCGGAACCGGTGGCGGCATCGGCCACGTCATCGAATACCGCGGCTCGGCGATTCGTGCACTCTCGATGGAGGGTCGTATGACGGTGTGCAACATGTCGATCGAAGCGGGTGCCAAAGCTGGTCTCATCGCCCCCGATGACGTGACCTTCGAGTACCTGCGCGACAAGCAGCACGCTCCGAAAGGCGCCGCATGGGACGAGGCCGTTGCCTACTGGAAGACCCTGCGCTCCGAGGAGGGCGCCGTGTTCGACAAAGAAGTCCGCATCGACGCAAGCACACTCGTCCCACACGTCACCTGGGGAACCAATCCCGGTCAAGTCGCTGGAATCGACCAGCCTGTGCCGTCACCGGACGATTTCGACGACCCCACGACTCGTGAGACCGTCGCCCGCGCCCTCGAGTACATGGGTCTCGAACCGGGAACGCGTCTGCGTGACGTCAAGGTCGACACGGTCTTCATCGGTTCGTGCACCAACTCGCGTATCGAGGACCTTCGTGCGGCAGCGTCGGTCATGAAGGGTCGCAAGGTCACTGTTCCGCGCGTGATGGTGGTTCCCGGCAGCCATGCCGTGAAACATCAAGCCGAAGCAGAAGGGCTCGACAAGATCTTCGTCGAAGCAGGAGCCGACTGGCGTGAACCCGGATGCTCGATGTGCCTGGCGATGAACCCGGACAAGCTCACTCCTGGTGAGCGTGCAGCAAGCACGAGCAACCGCAACTTCGAAGGACGTCAGGGTCGCGGTGGCCGCACACACCTCGTGTCACCGGCAGTCGCTGCGGCCACTGCTATCGCCGGCACTTTCACAACCCCGGCCGATCTGGCCTGACGACGAGAGACGAGAGACAACGACATGAAGAGCGTACGAGTTCTCACCGGCAAGGGAATCCCCTTGCGTCGATCCGACGTCGACACCGATCAGATCATTCCGGCCGACTGGCTGAAGCGTGTCGAGCGCACTGGCTTCGAAGCGGGCCTCTTCTCCACCTGGCGAGACGACCGCTCGTTCGTCCTCAACGATGCCCGATACGCAGGCGCGACAATTCTCGTTGCCGGTCCGTCATTCGGCGTCGGATCGAGCCGTGAACACGCCGTCTGGGCGATTCAGCAATACGGCTTCGATGCAGTGATCGCACCGAGCTTCAGCGACATCTTCCGAAACAACTGCACGAAAAACGGTCTCGTCCCGGTCGCCTTGCCCCTCGCCGACGTCGAGAAGATCTGGGCCGAGATCGAGACCAATCCGCAGTCGGAAATCGTCGTCGACATGGAACGCCTCACGGTCGAGATGCCGAGCATCGGACTGTCGTCCACGTTCCCGATGGAGCCCCAGAACCAGCACCGGTTCCTCAACGGACTCGACGACATCGGTATCACGCTGACTCATGCCGATGACATTGCGGCATTCGAGTCCAAGCGGCCGTCCTGGCTCGCATCTCGCTGATCAGCGAGACAACTCAGTCAGCGAGAAAGTCAGCCAGGTTCGACAACTTCGGGTTGTTGCTGAATACTTCGATCGGCGGCGTGATCGGCATACGCATGGTGCGCTGCAGGATCGTGACTTGAGTGTGCTGGTTGTACTCCGTCAGAGTCACAGCCCACCCGTCACGCCCAGCGCGAGCCGTGCGGCCCGAACGGTGCAGGTAGTCCTTGTTGTCCTTGGCGGGCTCGTAGTGGATGACCGCCGCAATGTCGTCGATGTCGATACCTCGTGCAGCCACATCGGTGGCCACGAGAACGCTGAGGTCGCCTTCGGCGAATCGGCGCAGTGCTTTCTCGCGAGCTGGTTGCGCTAGGTCTCCGTGAATGGCTGCGGCGTTGACACCGAGGGCGACCAGGTTGTCGGTGACGCGATCGCATACTCGTTTCGTCTGACAGAACACGACCGTCTTGCCGGCCCCGCGGGCGATCGCAGCCACCACCTTGTCCTTGTCCATATGGTGCACAGCGAGCCACAGGTGATGCATCGTGCCGACTGTGTCGGTGGCCGCATCGATCGCAACTTCCACCGGATCGGTCATGAACTGGCGGATCAAGTGGGCGACGTCTCCGTCGAGAGTGGCGCTGAACAACATGGTCTGATTGCGTCCAGTGCACCGGCGCAGAACCCATTCGACCTGCGGGGTGAAGCCGTCGTCGGCCATGCGGTCAGCTTCGTCGAGAACGACGACTTCGACAGCTGACAGATCGATCTCGTTCGACTTCAACAAGTCGATCAGTCGCAGCGGGGTTGCCACGACGATCTCGATCCCCTTCGCAAGAACATCTACCTGATGATGACGGCTCGCACCGCCGTAGACGGCGAGAACACGTCGCCCTGAATGTCGTGCGACTGGTTCCAGAACTTCGGCGACTTGAACGGCGAGTTCACGAGTCGGCACGAGAACGAGCCCGAGGGGTTTCATCGGCTCGGCTCGCAGAGACAGCCTCGACAACATCGGGACACCGAAGGCGAGCGTCTTTCCGGATCCTGTGCGGGCACGGCCACAGACATCACGACCGGAGAGCGCCACAGGGATCGCTTCGATCTGGATGGCGAACGGATTCGCAAAGCCGGCGGCTGCGAGACCCTCATCGACTTCAGCAGGGACACCGAGACGGGCGAAACCAGTCGGCGCTTCCACGGGAGGGAGAACGTTGGTGCTCGTGAGGGGTTTGTCCGAGGCGATGTGCTCGTCACGCTGAGGGGGTCGCGGTCCACGTGGGCGCCTGCGACGTGGGGCCCCTTGCCGGGGCGAAGGTTCATTCATGTCGAGATTCAGGGTACTCCGTGTCCGCTGGTAAGACTGTCCTCCGAGAAGGACTCCCGCCGTGAGGGTGTCTACCCTTGGCGCATGCACGTCCCATTGACGATCAACGATCATCTCCGCCGCGCCGAACTGCTCTACCCCGACCGCATCGCCGTCGTGGATGAACCCGATCAGCCCGCTGCATCGTGGGGCAGTTTCACCTACCGCGAAATGGGAGAGCGATCGCGTGCAATCGCTGCCGGCCTCGATGCCCTCGGAATTGGTGTCGGCGAGCGGGTTGCGATGGTCTCACACAATTCGGCCCGACTGCTCACTCATTTCTTCGGCGTGTCCGGATCTGGTCGCATCCTCGTGCCGATCAACTTCCGACTCGTTGCCGAAGAAGTGAAGTACATCATCGAACACAGCGGTGCCCGAGTCCTTCTCGTCGACCCCGAACTCGAAGACGCAATGTCCTCGGTCGAGTGCGAGCACAAGTTTGTGATCGGCAGCGATGCAGATGCGGCACTGCTGCGATTCGGTGTCGAACCACGTCACTGGGAACCAGATGAAACAGCCACTGCGACCATCAACTACACAAGTGGCACGACTGCGCGTCCCAAGGGTGTCCAACTGACTCACCGAAATCTGTGGCTGAACGCCGCGACATTCGGCTGGCAGATGGGTGTGAACGATCGCGATGTCTATCTGCACACTCTCCCGCAGTTCAACTGCAATGGTTGGGGCATGGTCTACGGCGTGACCGGCATGGGAGGTCGCCACATCATCTTGCGCAAGGTGGACGGCGCCGAGATCTTGCGACGCATCGACCGACACGGGGTCACTCTCTTGTGTGGTGCGCCGGCAGTGGTCAATGCGGTTCTCGATGCAGCAGCGAACTGGAACGGACCGATTCCCGGTCGCGACCGCGTGCGCATGGTGGTCGCCGGTGCGCCTCCCCCGACACGCACGATCGAACGTATGGAGACAGAACTCGGCTGGGAGTTCGTCCAGCTCTACGGGCTCACCGAGACGTCGCCATTCCTGACGATGAACCGCACACGGGCCGAGTACGACGACTTGTCACCCGCAGAGCGCGCAGCCAAGTTGTCCCGAGCCGGAGCCCCAGCGCTCGGAGTGGAGATACGGGTGTCGTCCCAGGGTGAAGTTCTCGCCCGAGGCACCGTCGTCATGGAGGGCTACTGGAATCAACCCGAAGCCACTGCCGATGCGATCCGGGCGGCGAGCGATGATGACATCGACGATCCGAAGAGTGTGACGTGGTTCCACACCGGAGACGGCGGGTTCATCGACGACGAAGCGCACCTCACGATCAGTGACCGCAAGAAGGACGTCATCATCTCCGGTGGCGAGAACGTGTCGTCGATCGAGGTCGAAGATGCGGTCTTCAGCCATCCCGATGTGTCGGAAGTCGCCGTGATCGGAATCCCCGATGACAAGTGGGGTGAACTGGTGACTGCTCTCGTGGTCAAGGCGCCGGGATCATCTCTCTCAGAGGACGACCTGATCACGTATGTGAAAGGCAAACTCGCCGGCTACAAGTGCCCGAAGAAAGTGGAATTCCGTGACGAGCTCGCCCGCACTGCGACGGGCAAACTGCAGAAGTTCAAACTGCGCGAGCCGTATTGGATCGGCCACGAGCGTCAGGTGAACTGAGGAACCACTCGTAGGTCTCGCGAATGCCGCGGTCGAGGTCGTACGACGGCGACCAGCCGAGATTGCGCAAACGGCTGACATCCAGAACTTTGCGCGGCGTGCCGTCGGGTTTCGACGTGTCGAATCGCAATTCGGCCTGCGGGTGGACCACATCGCGAATCTTCTCGGCGAGTTCGCGAATGCTGAGGTCGACACCTGTTCCGACGTTGATGTGCAGATCGTCGCTGTAGTTCTCCATCAGGAACACACAGGCATCAGCAAGATCGTCGACATGGAGGAATTCCCGCATCGGACTTCCTGTTCCCCACACTTCGACAGCTGTCTCACCGGACAACTTCGCGTCATGGAACTTGCGCATCAGCGCCGGAAGGACGTGACTCGACGCCAGATCGAAGTTGTCGTGCGGACCGTAGAGATTTGTGGGCATCGCCGAAATGAAGTCACTGCCGTATTGACGGCGGTATGCCTGGCACAACTTGATGCCCGCGATCTTCGCCAGCGCGTACCACTCGTTCGTCGGCTCCAACGGCCCCGTGAGGAGTTGCTCTTCGGTGATCGGCTGGGTCGCATGACGGGGATAGATACACGAACTGCCGAGATACAGCAGCTTCGTCACGCCGGTCAAGTGGCTGGCGTGGACAACGGTGCCGTGAATCATCAAGTTGTCGTAGATGAACTCGGCTGGACGCGTGCTGTTGGCGAGGATGCCTCCAACCGTTCCCGCAACGAGGAACACATACTCGGGCCTGTTCTCCTCGAACCACGTATTGACCGCACCTTGATCTCGCAGGTCGAGCACGGAACGATCTGCGAGCAACAGATTGGTGAAGCCCCCGGCTTCGAGTCTGCGCACAACAGCACTTCCGACAAGGCCGCGATGTCCGGCAACGAAAATGCGGGCGTCGTGGGGAATTGCTCGGTACATCAGGTCACCTCATGTGCGTACGTGCCCCGAGCGTATCTGCCTTCGGCTGTCGACAGTCCGTCAGTCGATGAGCGCCTGATGTAACAGTTGCTTCAACTGACTCCGCAAAGGGTGTGTACTCGACGGCATCAATTGAGTCATGAAGGTGAGCATGATGTCCTCGACCGGATCGACGAGGAACCACGTACTCGCCGCGCCACCCCAACCGAAATCGCCGACTGATCCTGGCGCCTTGTTCGCAACGGGGTCGAGAGTGACACTCACACCGAGTCCGAATCCGATGCCGTCGTACGTCGTTTCGGCGAACAACGGGCGGCCGAATGCCGTGAGATCTGCATTCCCCGGCAAGTGATTGCTCGCCATGTAGGAAACAGTTCGCGGCGACAAGAGCCGATGACCGTTGAACTCGCCACCGCGCCGGAGCATCTCGGCGAAGCGCACATAGTCGGCCATCGTCGAGAACAATCCTCCTCCGCCTCCATGGGCTTTCGGCTCGACATGGATGCGCTTGTCGGCGCTCTCGTTGCGCGCTGCGAGAAGTGTGCCCGGTGTGGCGAAATACAACGCTGCAGCGCGATCTCCCTTGCTCTCAGGAATCACGAACGCTGTGTCGGTCATTCCGAGGGGTCCGAAAATGCGGTCCTGGAAGAACGCTCCCAGTTGTTGACCGCTCAGGATCTCGACGACTCGGCCGAGGACATCGATCGACGTCGAGTAGTTCCATTCGGCTCCCGGTTGGAAGAGCAGTGGCTGTGCAGCGAGAAGATCGCACACGCCGGCAAGATCGAGTTCGCTCGGAAATCCCCATTCCATCCCGGCGCGACGGTAGAGCTCATCGACTGGATGCGAGTACATGAAGCCGTAGGTGAGACCGGCGGTGTGCGTGAACAGATGCCACATCTGCATCGGCGCGGTCTGAGGTTCGAGCTCGGGCTTGACCGAAGTTCCGCTTCTCCACACTTGGGATTCTCCGAACGAGGGAATGAACTTCGACACGGGGTCCCGCATCTCGAACTTTCCCTCTTCCCACAGCATGAGAGCTGCAACCGCAGTGATCGGTTTCGTCATCGAGAAGATTCGCCAGATGGAATCGCTCGAGATCGGCCGATTGTTCTCCCTGTCGGCGAGGCCTGCACCCGAGGAATACGCGATCTGGCCGGCGCGAGCGACGGTGACATGCCAACTCGTGAGGAGGTTCGCATCGAGATAGCGAGCGAAATGACTCTCCATGCGCCGTAAGCGCTCGATGTCGAGACCGACTTCGGCCGGGTCGACCCGGGGCATGCCGGCGATGTCAGGTGTGAGGTCTCGAGCAGGAGTGGAAGCAGCCATGTGGCGAGGCTATTCAGCGCTGCCAATCGAACCGTCAGCGGTCGATTGGATGAGCCATACCCATTGCAGAGGAAACCAGCCCGGAAAAACCAACAACCCGGTGGCGAGCGCGAAGCTCGAGCCGTCCGGGTTGCTGGAGCCGCTGGCGGGTGCGGCTCAAGTGAAATCTACATTTGATGGATCGAT
>JBJTGN010000268.1:0-1427 GCA_046093905.1 Actinomycetota bacterium | reverse complement strand
GAGCGATGCGACGAAAATCGGAACCCGATTCGATTACGCATTCTTGAGTTGGCATCGATTCGAAGAAGTCATTCGTTCACAGAGTCCGATGAATATCGACGCGAATCACATCGTTACCTCGGTCGGCCACCGCCATCGATCGGTGCCGTCGTGGTTGAGGACCGATGTCGCTTTCGAACTCGAAAAATTCGAGACTCCCACGGTCTCTCGTACGTATCTGCCCCTGAGGATCGTGCCCTGGTGTCTTCAACGAGGCATTCGCCCCACTCTTTATTGCGCAGACTTCTACCTCGGGTCGGCGTCCTACCAATCAGCTGACTACGACTCGATGCAACTTCTCGCTACCGAGGAAGACCACATTCTTTCCTACCTCAGACACGATGTGTTCTTCAATCATGCCGCTCTTCGACACTGGCACAAACATGGGGTGATCCTCGCCCGAGGTCGGCTCGCCGAGATTCTCGACCTCGACGGTCGATCGTTCGCAGAAGCACTCCAAAATCGATGGAGGTCGCGATGACTCGCCTTCGTCGAACTATCAAGAGGCTGATCTCAGATGTCATCGAACGACATTCTTCCGCAGCACTGTTCCGACTCGGAGCCACATTGACCCGATCGAATCCAGGTGCCCAATCGTTTCTCCTCCGTGAAATGCTGGCTCACTGGAAGCCCGAATGGCGTCGCCATGCCATCTTCGAAACATTCGAATCACGGCTTCACAGTCGAAATGTCATTACAGCGCTCGCAGCAACCAAGCGCTCTCGGAACACCGCGTTGTACACCTCGTTGGACCAGCTCACTTCTCGCCCGAGTGCGTGCGTGGACTACACACGGGCATTCGTCGAGCAGCGTTTCGTCGATGCGTACGACAGTTGGTTGACCATCCCAGAGGTGCCTCACGCTCTCGAATCTCTCGCGATCCCGGAACTGGATTCCCTCTCTCACACAATGGCTGTTGTCTTGCCTGGTTCGACAGACTGTGCATACGGCAGCGACATCGACAGCCACGACATCGTTGCGCGAACAGGGATCTTGGGGCCGACCCCCGACGAGACTGTTCTCATCGGTTCGCGATTCGATGTTTCGTTCCTCAACTCACCCCGATTTCATGCGATGGTCCAGTCGCCCGAGCCGATGGACACCTCGGCACGTCGCTTCGTGGTCGACCCGATGTTGAGGAACCTCGCGCTTCCCGCGTGGTTGTCGACTCCGATCGACTTCGACCTGACGAAGTTCTTCCCACCCACCTCTCCATTCTCGTACGCGCCCCTTCGAATTGTGCCGTATTGTCACCAGCGCGGCATCCTCCCCAAGTTGTTCTTCGGGGATTTTTATCTCGGAGATGTCGCCTACCAGGCTTCCCATTACGACCCGAAAATCAGACTCAACATATCGACCAAGCACACCCGCTCGTACCTTCTCCATGA
>JBJTGN010000267.1:0-2399 GCA_046093905.1 Actinomycetota bacterium | reverse complement strand
CCTCTATACATGGTCTCGCGGATGGAACAGAGATGGGACCTCTCAATCCTGCGTGTCGGCATTCTCGGAATGGCGTTCAAGTCGGAGAGCGACGACATCCGCTCCAGTCTCTCGTACAAGTTGAAGAGGATCTTGCGGTTCAAGGCACTTGAGGTGCTCTGCACCGATGAGTACGTGTCGGACGACACGAACCTTGTCCCATTGGACGATGTGCTCACGAGATGTGACGTGCTGGTGATCGGCGCCCCTCATCCCGAGTACAGGAGCATCAAGACCGACAAACCGGTCGTGGATGTGTGGAACCTGCTGGGCAACGGATCTCTCGTATGACCCTGCAGGTCTCTGTGGTCATTCCCGTCTACAACGAGGGCGACGCAGTCGTTCCTGTGATTGAGCGGATTCTGGACCTGGTGAAGATTTCTTGCGAGGTCCTGGTTGTCTACGACACTCCAGAAGACACCACTGTCCCGCATCTCGTGGAACTCGCCCGCAACTATCCGCAACTGCGCCCAGTCCACAACACATACGGAAGGGGGCCGGCACACGCAATCAAGTACGGGATAGACCAGGCAACCTCCCCAGTCGCTGTCGTGACGATGTCTGATGGATGTGATGATCCGGCGCAGATCGAGACCTTGGCACGCTTGGTGGACAGGGGGGTGGTCGTCGCTGCGGCCAGTAGGTATGCGCGCAGTGGCCAGCAAGTGGGGGGTCCTGCGCTCAAGGGCCTGCTCTCGCGTATGGCGGGTCTGACTTTGTTCTGGTTCGCACGTGTGGGAACCAGGGATGCGACGAACTCGTTCAAGGCCTACTCGACTTCGTTCGTCAGGCGCGTCGGGATAGAGAGTGACAAGGGGTTCGAGATCGGAATCGAACTGGTCGCCAAGGCGCGCCGCCACCGACAGCCGGTCGCAGAGATACCCACGATCTGGCTGGACCGCGCATTCGGTGAGTCCAACTTCAAGATCTGGGCGTGGCTTTCGCGCTACCTGCGCTGGTATTTCTACGCTTTCGGGCCTCGAAAGTCGATGCCGAACTAGACTCACTCCGCGGCTCAGGCCTGACTGGAGATGTGAAATGGCAAAGGTTCTTCTGACTGGATCACAAGGATTCATTGGCGGGTACGTGGTCGAGGAACTGCTTGCCCGTGGACACCAGGTCGTGGGTCTCGACAACTACTCCAAGTACGGCCGAATCACGAAGAGTTACGACTCGAACCCGGACTACAGGTTCGTCGAGGGTGACGCTACCGACGTCAATCTGATGACGGAACTGATGATGGACTGCGATCACCTCATTGCGGGTGCGGCACTCATCGGAGGAATCAGCTACTTCCATGCGTACGCATACGATCTTCTCGCGACGAACGAGCGGATCATGGCCTCGACGTGTGACGCAGCGATTCGTGCCCACAGGCAGGGGAAGCTGCAGAAGGTCACGTACCTCAGTTCCTCTATGGTCTTCGAGAGCACAGAGCACTGGCCGAGCGTGGAGGGTGATGAGAGGCGCGTTCCGCCGCCGTTGTCCTCGTACGGGTTCCAGAAACTGGCTGTCGAGTACTTTGCAAAGGCCGCCTGGGATCAGTACAAGGTTCCCTACACGATCGTGCGACCATTCAACTGCGTGGGTGTGGGCGAGGGCAGGGCCCTCGGGGAAGTGGAGATCCTCTCCGGGAATGTCCAACTGGCGATGAGCCACGTCGTGCCGGACTTGGTGCAGAAGATCCTCAAGGGACAGGACCCGTTGCACATCCTGGGCGAAGGGACCCAGGTGCGTCACTACACTTACGGCGGGGACCTCGCCAAAGGAATAGCGACGTGCATGGAGCATCCCTCTGCCCTCAATGAGGACTTCAACATCTCCACTGCGCAGTCCACAACTGTTCTCGAGCTGGCGGAGATCATCTGGCGGAAGGTCAATGGGCCGGATGTGCCGTTCCGGTACGTCTCTGACCCTGCATTTGAGTACGACGTGCAGAAGAGAGTTCCCTCGGTCGAGAAGGCAAAGGCGGTTCTCGGCTTCGAGTGCACAACCTCATTGGACGAAATGCTCGATGAGGTGATTCCCTGGATCGAGAGCGCTCTCGCTGAGGGAATCATCTGATGCGTCGCCGCTCCGCCGAAATCGCGACGAACGTCGAAAAACTCGCGACGTCCGTGGCCTCAGTACTGGGCCTGCTGGACGAGATGCGGCAGCAAGTCGCAGATCTCGGTGCAAGAAATCTTGACAACGAGAATCGTCTGAAGGAACTGCGCGATTTGGTGATTCGTCTGGACGAGAGCAAGTCGACCTTGATAGCGCAGCACATCGCAGGAGTGGTCGACGGGGTATCGATGTCGGTGGGGAGCCAGATTTCGAGCCAGGTCGAGCGCCTGCAGGCCGATCTTGCTGACGCCCGC